>NZ_JACIYL010000584.1 GCF_014359955.1 Thermogutta sp.
AAAAACCAGCTTCCCGCTTCGTGACCCTTTTGCGCCTGCGTTTGGACCAGGTAATCGCGCATGACGGAATTCCATTTTTTCCACTCTTCCCCTTCCCAGTGGCGCATGACCTGCGTTGCGTAATAGTTGTAGTAGAAGTTGTTTCGGCCGGGCCCGCTCTTGCTGGTGGATGGTCCCCATTTGCTTAGTCGTTGAATCCCCTTAATCAGCGCGGGATTGTCCTTGTCCCAGCCAAGATACATCCGGCACAAGAGACCGATGGCCGTGGTGGCAGGACCTTCTCCTGGATCCAGATAGCCGTAAGCGGATCCACCATCCGATTGGACCGAATCGAGGAAGACCTGGGCCTTCTGGATGGTTACCTTCGGCACCTGAAGATAAGCCATGACGCCGCTTTTCAGAGCCATTAACTGCCAGCCGACCACCGATGTGTCGCCTTTTTGCCGGGGTTGGTATCGCCAGCCGCCGCCCACCGGATCCTGCGCGTTACAAATGAAATTGAGCGCCTGCTGGGCCGGAGCCGCCAGTACCCTGTCATGCGTCATACCATAAGCTTCGCAAAGCACGATGGACGCAAGCCCCTGCGAATACATGTTCCCGCCACTTTCCAGGAAACTGCCGCCCTGCGGGGAAATTTTCATCCGGTTGGTGATCAGGAAGTAAAGACCTGCCCGCACATTTTTGGCGTATTTGCCCTCCCGATGGGTTTGCCCTGAGCCAAGGAAGGGGAGAAGTGCCAAAGCGGTGGCGGCCGCCCGCGCTTCCGGAAGATTTCCCGGATTACGGCACTGGCCATTGCATCCGCCGGCTTTGGTGTGGTCAAAGCTCCAGCCACCATCCGGGAGTTGATGATTGGCCAGCCATTGGAGGGCCAGAGCAACAGCGCGCTCGCTGCCCTCGGTAGCACCACCTAATCGCGCGAGGCGTTCCTTGCCCGCCCCACGACCTGAAAAGGCGTCCCCGCTCAAGGCACCCAGGTTGGACAGCAGGTCTGTTTGTGGGGCGTGTTCCACCCCGATGGGGCTGAGCTCCACCGAGGCCATGGCTGCCGTTTCGTCGTTAAATGGTGAAACGTCCTGGGAACTGTCCACGTTGCTGGCCACTTCCACGGGTGACAGATCGGTGGCCAGGTTGATATCCTGCGGGGGCTCATCGAGGAGCTCTTCCACTTCTTCGAGTTGTTCGTTCTGGCCCGGTGCCACCACCAGTGTCTGGGCCGTGGACTCACGAGGGGCCGGGATCGTGATCATGGCCATGACCAGCAGGGCCACGGCATGCACGACCATGCTGACGAACCAGCTCGGCATCCAGTGGAGAATTTCCCACAGGAGGCTGCGTCCTTTTTTCTCTTCCTGCTCACTGTCGGCCTGGATGCCCTTTGCAGCCGCTGCCACCGCCGCCGGGGATGGCTGGGCACTGCCTTTCGGTGCGGACTCGCTTCGCGCTCGGCTGGCATTTCCCTGGGCTGGACGAACGACTTTTCCTTTGGGAACGCCTTCGGTTCCTTCGCGAGCCTTTCGTGGCGACGAAGTGTTTTCTGCGGCTGGCAGTGACGGTGGAGTTCCAGGACCCTGCCCCGGCGCAGGCGATCCTGGTGACGGCTGCTGTTCATCGGGCAAAGGCAACTTGTCGGTCATGCTTGACCTCTCGCCTCAGGGATCTCTGTTCCGATTGACTTCCACCAGCTCAGGGCAATGCCCACCGATGTAGCACCCCGATAACCTCCAAAAACGATGATCGGCAACAACCCGGCGGGCGATGTTTTGCCACAGGCTCCCCTTTTCATTTTAACTCGTTACGGAAACGTGGTGCTACCATGGGCATGGCCCGTGTCGGTAGCCAGGCTGACATTGCCCACTCAGCCGAGGTCCTGCTGTGCCGGGTCGGATGAGGGCTGTTCGGCCTCTTCCGACACTGGTCCCCCCGGTTTGTCGGTGGGTGATTGGGTTTGGGGTTTCCCCATGGGACTCGGAGCAGGGGGGCTCGGGAAAAGGGTCTTCTTGGGGATCTTGGGACCCAGAATCATGGCCATAGCAAATAAGGCGAGCGTTTCTCCTGTAATGACCAGCCCCTGATACTTCGGCCAGACCGCGCAAACGATTGTCGCCGCCATCACCAGCGCTGCCCAGAGCGTGATGGCTACCGCCAGCCGCCAGCCGGCGAGAAAGGCCGTGCGAATGGCCGCCACCAAGATGGGCACCGCTGCAGAGAGTGTCACGGCATAACCCAGGGGCAAGTACTCCTGGGCGTAGTACATGAGCGGATAACTTCCGGCGAACAGTCCAATCGTTAAAAGGAGCATCCACCGATCGAAGGCTGGCTTGTTGGCGACAAGTGCCATCAGGCCCGCCACCAATCCAAAAAACACAATGCTTAGGGGGCCCAGCCATCGCAGCTCGCCCAGCCGATCCACTGGTGCGATGCCAAGCACATCGAGCTGGACCGGACGTCCGAACACGAGTTTCTTGTATTCCCAGACGTATTCCGCCCCACCTTTGGAGGACTTCGCTACCGTGGGTTGAAGAGACAGTTCCATCAGTCGCACATCCGAACCACTGGTTCTGACCGTCAGCGCAAGCGTGTCTTCCACGCCGCCCTCGGGGATTTCCAGACCGAAAACTCCGCGGCCGACCGCTGAATAATGGGCCTCGATCGATTGAGGCGAGTCCTTCAGGGATACTGTGCACCGCAGTTGCCCGGGGGTAATGACAACGTCTTCGCAAACCTGATCCCCAACGCGAACTTCAAGTTCGGCGAGTGAAACAATCTCTGGCGGTAGCGGAAGAGCTATGTAGTACTCTCCCGGAGTTCGAGCCGGCGCCCGGGCTTCCAGCTTGCCCTGAAATTGAACCTCATACAGGGAAACGGGAATGATTGTGCCCA
>NZ_JACIYL010000585.1 GCF_014359955.1 Thermogutta sp.
ATGAATTGCCCCTACCAAAACGCGCGAATGGATCATTCAAGGTTGACAAGCGGACCTGACAAGCAGGTCCCTCCGGACAATTCGGAGGGGCACGCTCGTCGTGCCCGGGGAAACCCCTAACGGTCGGGCAAATCGGGAAACTGTGGCGACCTGGTGAGACGCCAAACGGCATTCAAGCAACCGAAAACCCTGTACCGGGTGGTCCGGGGAAAGTCGCCAGCACCCGGCAAGATGTTCCGCCGGGAAGCAGCGTCCCTAATGCGGAGCCGGCAGAGAGACGGATAAATAGGGAATAAGCCTGGACAAGAGGGGGCAGGTGGCGGCAGGACGGAAGACAATGGGATTTTGTTAACAGACGAGCATTAGGGCGACAGTTTGCGTAAGGAAAAGTGTATAGCCCACAGAGGGTGAGAAGTCAAGCGAATGTCCCCGTATTATGCCGCTTTTGTGAGCGGAGCAGAGTCGGGGAGGAGCGAGAATTTCGATTTTAACGCTGGACATCGGCCAGTTTTTGTGTAGAATTGAGCGACGGGCCCCATTGCGAACCCAGCCTCGGTCTTAGAGGCACGCGGGTCAATACCAAATTAGCCAGTCCCGCCTTAAAGAACATTTGGGGCACGGCCGTTCCAGTGCTGATGTGGGATCGTGTTGACGAGAACGCGATTCGGGACCAGAACTCATGGGAGGCTAAGCCCCGCTCATCCGGCTGCTGATCTGCTCCGTTGGCTGCTGGGAGGTGCGCGCGGAGTGTTTTCGCCTTTGGGGATTGCGGGGAGTTCGTCGATTCGAGTGATCCGGAAATGACGGTCCCTCAGACGGTGATCCATCACATCAGTATGTGGGGACGGCGCATCGTTCCTTCCCGGCGATTGCCTGTGAGCACCTTGCCGTCGCTACCTGTTCGCCGGGTTGCCAGCGGTGTGGTGAGGAGTCAGTCATTTTGTGAGGGTGGTTAGAAAGCAGTCTGGAGGAGTCATGGCCTTGTACGAAGCCGATCACCTGTTCGACGATTTGGAATTGCGCCCGATGGAGGATGACGAGGAGCTCGAGCTCCACGAAGGGGCACTTTTGGAAATGGCTGAGTCGTACGCGGCGGACGAGGAGGACCTCGAGGATGAGGATGAGCTGAACGAGGAGGCCTGTCGAGCGGCGGCCGAGGCCGACGAAGACGATGAAGAGGCCCCGCTCACTGCCGAGGAAGAGGAGTCCTGGTCCGACGATCCCGTCCGCATGTACCTCACCCAGATGGGTGAAATCCCGCTCCTCACGCGGCAGCAGGAAATCGCCCTGGCCAAGAAAATCGAGATCACCCGCGCCAAGTTCCGCCGCAAACTTATGGAGTGCGACTATGTCCTCCAACAGGCGGTGCGGACCTTTGTGCGGGTGGACGAGGGCAAACTGCCCTTCGATCGGACGGTTCAGGTCTCGGTGACGGACCATCTGGAAAAACAGCAGATCCTCGGCCGATTGCCGCACAATCTCAAGACGCTCCAGGCCATCCTGAAGCGGAACCGCCGGGATTATCTCACCGCGCTGAGCAAGTCCAAGCCCATGGAAGAGCGGCGGGCGGCCTGGCGGCGATTGGGACGGTCACGGCGTCGGGCGGTTCGCCTCGCCGAAGAACTCGGCCTGCGGACCCAGCGGCTGGAGCCGATGATCAAGGCCCTCGAAGAGTTCAGCCGCCGGGTCGATGAATTGAAAGCCCGCATCACCGAGCACGTCAAGGCCGGCCGTCCCTACAAGGAACGGGAACCGTGGATCAAGGAATACCGCGATATCCTCCGCCTTACCCAGGAAACCCCCACCAGCCTGCGAAACCGCGTGGCCTACGTGAAAAAGGTGTACGCCGAATACATGGAAGCCAAGCAGGAACTGTCCAAGGGCAACCTGCGGCTGGTCGTGTCCATCGCCAAGAAATACCGCAACCGGGGACTGAGCTTCCTGGACCTGATCCAGGAAGGGAATGCCGGTTTGATGCGGGCGGTGGACAAATTCGAGTATCGCCGCGGCTTCAAGTTCTGCACGTACGCCACGTGGTGGATCCGGCAGGCGATCACCCGGGCGGTCGCGGATCAAAGCCGCACCATCCGCATCCCGGTTCACATGGCCGAGACGATGAGCCGCGTCCGCAACGTTTCCCGCAAGCTCTATCAGGACCTCGGTCACGAACCGACGCTGGAAGAAATGGCCGCGGCGGCCGACGCCAAAGCCGAGGAAACCCGACGCGTCCTCACCATGAACCGGTATCCGATCAGTCTCGATCGGCCTGTCGGCAACAGCGAGGACAGCCATTTCGGCGATCTCCTCCCGGATACCTCCGCGGAGAACCCGCTCGACGGCGCCACCTTGGATATGCTCCGCGAAAAGATCAATAAAGTACTCAAGACGCTGAGCTACCGCGAGCGGGAAATCATCAAGCTCCGTTACGGCCTGGGGGACGGCTACTGCTACACCCTGGAGGAGGTCGGTCACATCTTCAAGGTGACCCGCGAACGAATCCGCCAGATCGAAGCGAAGGCCGTTCGCAAGCTCCAGCAGCCGTCGCGCAGCCAGGAACTGGTGGGCTTCCTCGATTGAGGATTTTCCATCTGGGCAAGACGACAGGCGGCCCGTCCGTCGGCTTAAACGCCGACGCGGGCCGTTTTTTTATTGGACCACGCCGTTCCGTCGATCTCCCGTTCCCGACGCCCCGGGGTGGTCAGCGGAATCCCTTCTGACGTTCCGTCGGAGCGATTCATAAATCGCTCCTACCGGGATTCGATCGGTTCACTTGCGTTTGACGCCTGGTAGGGGCAATTCATGAATTGCCCCTACAACGTTGGAGGGACCCGGTCGTCGGGTCCGCTTACCAACGTTGGATGATCCATT
>NZ_JACIYL010000586.1 GCF_014359955.1 Thermogutta sp.
AACCTTCTCCAGCCCGTCTTTGACCCCAGCAAGGAGGTCAAATTCTCCAGAGGAATTTGACCCATTTGCGACACCGACCTGTCCCGTCAAAGGAGGGGCCGCCGGCTTGGCGGAGGCCCCGTGGTTGAACAAAGGAGCCTCAGAGAGAGGGCCCGACCGGCCGCTATCCGCCGAAAACGAGGTACTCCGACACCCGGCAAACAAAGCGATTACCAGGCAAAATGTTATCGGACGAACGAGTTGGAATCCAACCCGAATCATGACTGGATTCTCCATACGATCCTGGACGCATGCGCGGACGGCCTCTCCGCGTTGTGCGTGAAACCGGTCCATCGCCTAAAATCGGCAAAATCGGCAGATAAGTTGAATCGGATTTGTTCAGCGAGACAAGATGCGATGACTTTAACAGGGTGACGTCGCTTAAATGGCAAAATGTAAGCGTTTTCGACCGTCGGGCACTTTTTCCCACCTGGAATTAGATGGGAATCGGCAGGAAGGCTTGCCGATAAATCCTGTAGCGGCACGACGTCCGTCATTTTCGTCATTTTGCTGTTCGCTGCTACCGAACAAGCAGGCAACGCCGGGCCGTAGGCTGCAAATGGCACGAGGTGATCCATGAAAACTCTGTGGTGGTTAGTGATATCGGCAGGCTTGGTGATTGGGATAGGCAATCCGCTCTGGGCAGGGGGTGGTTTATTGCACAGTATCGGTGTTGACACAGCACGCAACAATTGCTGGCCGGACGCCTTTGTGCCGTCGGACCGGGCGAGTGTGCGGATGCCTTTTGTCACGATGGTGGCCAACGGCTGGATGAAGCAAAACCTGATTGCGGACCATTTATTCGACGAGTCGGGCCAGTCGCTGACCGAGGCTGGCCGTCGAAAGGTGCAGTGGATTGTGACCCAAGCACCTCTCCGGCATCGCACAATCTACGTCAAGAAGACGTTGACAGAAGACGTCAACCAGGCACGGATCAACGCCGTCCTGGCGGCGGCGAAACAGGTTATCCCACCGGACCAGAAAGTGGATATCCGTTTGACCGATGTCGAGGCCCCGGGCTGGCCGGCCGAGTACGTGGACCACGTAGAACGGTCATACTACAAGACCATGCCCGAACCGCGCTTACCGCCGAGAAGTTCTTCGGAGACGGAAAGCAGCGGTTCATCGTCGAACTGAGCGCTGCACAGTTCGACCGGTTTATCGAGGACGACGAACCGAATGGGGCTCGGTCAAACTATTCTGGGATGCAAATCCCTCACGGCCGACTCCCAGATTGATAGCTTCCATTTGCCGTCGCAAGGAAGGGCAGCCCTCAATGAGTCCCGCAATGTGGTGTCCATCACAATCCGGGCCGAGGGTGTCCACAATAATCTGATGTACTTCCCAGTCGTCCTCGTTCACCAGCACGAGTCGAATGTCGCGACGATCGAGTTTCTCCGGGACCGGGATCCAGTGAACACGAAATCGATCGGGATGCATATAGATATACTTTGTTGGATGCTGTCGGTCCTCAGCACTTCGAAGCTTCTCGTTGAGGCGGTGGAGCGTCTTGGTGAGAACGAGTTCGCCGTAAAGAACCGCAGAGCTTAGCATGGCCGGCGTGCCATCCTGAGTGCGGTAGCCGACATAGTCGGCTGGTTCGGGAAGACGCCGTGCTTCTTTGACGAGCCGATCTACCAGGAACCGATCCACAAACGGGCAGACTGTCTCGAATCGCACAAATTTTTCGCAGGGATAGGCTTCGAGAGCTTTTGCCCAGAGGGATAAAACATCCTCCGCTTCAGCGGCAAAGACAGGAACGTCCAAGGGAACGAGGTCTTTGACAAAGTCGTTGGCTGGATCGGCCGTCGTCACAACGATGACGCCGTCAAGCTGCTGGCAATCCGTCGCACGGCGTGAAACCCATTCCAGAACCGACTTGCCCTGCAATCGGCCGGCGGCCCGGCGACGCTCCTTGTCGGTACGAAAACAGGCATCAACGATTCCCAAAGTTTGAATCATTCGGCCCAACCTCCTTTCTTGGGCGGCGATCCATGCGGAATCCGCGGAATCCTGCATCAGCCGCCAATATACCACGCGACGATGACAAACGTCAACTATCCGCCGACGATGAATAAAAGTCCGCAGGCACGTTTCCGGTTGTAGGGAAAATGTTTCGGCGCCGCTCCGCGAGCCCGTTCGCACTCACCAGCCCATCCAAAGGGACGGCTCCTCGGTCAACAACGAAGCGAGGAGAGCGCCGCTGCAATCTCTGGATTTCGGCGAGAACTTTTCTATTTGCGCGAACCCTGAACAGCCTTTTCTCTCGGGGAAGGTGTGCCGCCTTCCGTTTGCTTCGCCGCTTGCGTTCTCATCCATTGTTCAATCCGACGCCGGAACTCTTCGGGGTCATCTTCAGGGCGGCGCTGGGGAGGGGTGCTCTGGTCTGAGTGTGCTGACGCATTCACGGCTTGGGGAGGCTTCTGCAAACCCTCGGGTGTGCGAGTTCCACCGACGTGAAAACTTATCCACATGAGCAAGCCACCAGCGGCCAGACTCACAACCAGGACGGCCACGATTGGCAAAAGGTTGCTTTTCGCAAACACAGAAAAAATAGGCCAAGTTTTGGACTTCGGTGCAGAACCGGAGGAGATATGGTCAACAGGGGTGGCAGTGGCGACCTGGTTTGCCGCAGGATCTTGACCCTGCCTGATGACTGTCGAGGGAATGGAAGGTTCCTCAGATTCGATCGGAGTGGCAACCGGCAACGCCTTTGCCCGGACCAGTCCCGAAGACGCTATGTCCAGGCAGACTTTCAATGAGCGCGCCAGTTCTTCCGCCGTCTGGAACCGCTCGCCCGGCAGTTTGGCGAGGCATTTCCGGTAGAG
>NZ_JACIYL010000587.1 GCF_014359955.1 Thermogutta sp.
GGTGACGGTGGCAACTCCGAGCGGTGCGCACATGGAGCCTGCTGTGGCGGCGGCTCGGGCAGGAAAACACGTGATCGTGGAAAAACCGCTCGAAATCACGCTGGAACGGTGCGACGCGATCATTCACGCATGCGAAGAGGCCAAAGTGGTTCTCTCCACAATCTTTCCTTCTCGGTTCCACGATTCAAGTCAACTCCTGAAGCGGGCCATCGATCAGCAGCGCTTTGGGCGACTGACTCTCGGTGACGCGTATGTCAAATGGTGGCGAACACAGCAGTATTACGATAGCGGAGCCTGGCGAGGCACCTGGCAGCTCGATGGCGGGGGAGCCTTGATGAACCAGGCCATCCACAGCGTCGATCTTCTGGCCTGGCTCATGGGACCTGTGAGCGAGATTCAGGCAGCGACAGCCCTGCTCGCCCATGAGAGGATCGAAGTGGAGGATGTCGCCGTTGCGGTGCTCCGTTTTCAAAACGGCGCCTTGGGTGTGCTGGAGGCGACCACCGCCGCGTATCCCGGCTACCTGAAGCGAATCGAGATTCATGGCAACCGTGGCTCTGCGGTGATGGAAGAAGAAGACATTGTGAAATGGGACTTTGCCGAGGAGCATCCTGACGATCAGATCGTCAAGGAAAAGATGGCGGCCCGCGTCAGCGGAGGCGGCGGGGCTTCGGACCCGGCGGCAATCGGGCATCATGGTCACGCCCGCCAATTCATGGATGTGGCGAAGGCCATTCGAGAGGGCACGCGACCACTCATCGACGGTTACGAGGGACGGCGATCGGTGGAGATCATCCTCGCCGTGTATAAGGCGGCGGAAGAAGGCCGGATGGTGACGCTCCCGTTGGAAAAAGATCCGGACCTTCAGGCGCGCAAGGTGGGCGTTGGCAATCTTCGGCGGGCATCGTAGGAATGGTCACTTCTGCGGCGCGTGATGCCGGCGGCCCGCGGGAATGTTCGGAAAAGCCGAAGGCATTGCAGCAAAAGCAATGCTGTCAAACGTTGGGGCCAATAAAAGTGCGTTGCCGCGAACTAATCGTGATAGGAAGGTTTATTGCCAGTATCGGATCGGCAGATCTGGTTCTGCCGCTTTATGGGAAGAATGGTTGGCAGAGGTTTGCTAGAAATAAGATCTTGGCTCAACGGCCTATAATTGTGTAATTTGATCAGCCCGAAATGACACAGGCGGCACGTTCCCCTTGGTCAAATGTCTGGCGAAGTGCCTGTGGAGGAGTTTTCTTCGCTGGCGTTAGCCCTTGAAACGAGTTTTCGGCGAGACAGAGATTTCCGAAAATTGCAAGGGAAATTGCGATGACAGTGGAGTTCAAAGTTCCCAATCTTGGTGAAAACGTATCCTCCGGCGATATTGTCAATGTACTGGTCAAGGAGGGAGACACCATCACTGGCAACCAGCCGGTGGTGGAGTTGGAAACCGACAAAGCGGTCGTGGAGATTCCCTGTCCCTACGCGGGGAAAATCAGCAAGGTGCTCGTCAAGAAGGGAGATACTGTCAAGGTTGGCCAAACCATTCTGATCGTTGAAGAAGAAGGAGCTGGTGCAGCAGCAGCCGCCTCGGCACCTCCCGCTGCGGAAGCTGCGGATGTAAAAAAAGCTGCGGATGTGAAAAAACCGGCCCCGGCCGAGGAAAAAGCGGCTTCTCCAAAGGAAGCAGAGCCTGTCCCGCCACCCGCTGCTGAGGTCCCGCAGGCTCCGAGTGAGTCGCCCGTGAGTGTCGGACGCCCCACGGATGATGGACGGTCATCGACGGAGCCGATTCCGGCGGGGCCTGCCGTCCGGCGACTGGCACGCGAGCTGGGCGTGGATCTGCGGTCGGTGACGGGGACCGGCCGGTTTGGCCGCATCACGCCTGAAGACGTTCAAAAAGCCGCAGGAGGATTGGTTGCCGGTCGCGTGGGTGTCGGCGTGCCCAGCCCGGTAGTCCCGCCCGGGGAGCCAGACCGCGATAACTGGGGAAGTATCCGGCGGGAAAAAATGAGCAAAATCCGCAAGACCATTGCGGCGCAGATGACCAAGTCGTGGACCACCATTCCACGCGTGACCAATTTCGACGACGCAGATGTGACAGACCTGGAGAATCTCCGCAAGTCGGTGCCACCCGACTTCGTTGGACCGGGGATTAAGTTGACAATGATGCCGTTCATTATGCGGGCGGTGGCGATCGCTCTGCGGCATCATCCTCTTTTGAATGCGTCGATCGACGACCAGAATGAACAGATCATCTACAAGGAATATGTCAATTTGGGAATTGCTGTGGACACTCCGCGAGGCCTGGTTGTGCCCGTGGTCCGTAATGCAGACACATTGTCGATTCCGGAGCTTGCCCGCGCTCTGGCGAGTGTGGCTCAAAAAGCCCGAAACGTGGACTTTACCGTCGACGACCTGCGCGGGGGTACGTTCACCATCAGCAATCTGGGAGCCGTCGGTGGGACGTACAGCACACCGATAATCAATTATCCGGAAGTGGCCATCCTGTTGGTCGGGCGTTCCCGGTGGATGCCTGTCGTCCGTGATGGCCAGATCGTTCCCCGCTATATGATGCCGTTGAGCCTTTCCTACGACCATCGTCTGGTGGACGGTGCGACGGCCGCCCGGTTCTTGAACGAGGTCATCGATTGGCTGCAATCGCCAGGGAAATTGTTGCTCGTGTGTTGATTGACCAGTGGAGATCATCCCACTGCCGGCCGACCACGAAAGGCCCGAGACATCCGAGGTGTATCGCACAATCGGGGGATGGTTTTTTGAGAGGGCGTGGTCATCCTCAAGGGCGAAGAGTATTGCTGGGATAGAGAAAAGAAGGAGAATCGTCATCCATGGATCGTCAACTTGTCGTACTGGGGGGAGGTC
>NZ_JACIYL010000588.1 GCF_014359955.1 Thermogutta sp.
CGAGGCCGAGCACGGGGATGAGGAGAAAACTCGCTCCGAGTGATGCTCGACCGGGATTTCTGCCGCAGCTCATTTCGGCAGATGGATGGTGAAAGTGCTTCCCCGGCCGACTTCGCTGGTGACCGTCACATATCCCCCGTGCACCTGAGCCACGTGTTTGACGATGGAGAGGCCCAGCCCTGTTCCGCCAAGTTCCCGGCTTCTTCCGGGATCCACGCGATAGAAGCGCTCAAAAATGCGGGGAAGGTGCCGGCCTTCGATCCCCCATCCCTCGTCGGTCACAGAAAAGAGGATCTCCTGTTCGTTCATTTCCACACGGAGGGTGATTGTTTTTCCCGGATCGCTGTACTTGATCGCATTGTCGATGAGATTGACGATCGCCATCTGGAACAGGCGGGAATTCACGTTCAGGTGTGGGTCTACGCCGATTTCCGTTTTCAGCGTCATGTTTTTTCTTTCCGCAGCGAATTGACACTGCTCGATCGCCCCTTGTATCAAAGTACTGGCCGCAACCTGCTGGCGTTCCAGGGGTTGATCCCTTTCACTGTCCAATCGCGTAAGGACCAGAAGATCGTCCACAATTCGTTCCAGCCGCTCGGTCTGTTCGAAGACGATCTGAGTGAAGTGTCGGGCTTGCTCCGGCTCTTCAATCGCACCGTCGAGTAACGTTTCCAGAAAACCTTTCATGGTGGTCAGGGGAGTTTTCAATTCGTGACTCACATTGGCGACGAAGTCCCGACGCACGCGGTCGAGCACTTCGGTCCTCGTCACATCCCGGATGACCACCAGATAGTGGGAATGCCCTGTGTCATCGAGGCGAAGCGGCACGGCTCTCAGTTCCAGGTGTTGTTCGGGCGATTCGTGAGAAAGCCGAAGTGGGGGCGAAGCCTCGCCGGAAACGACTCGCTCCCACCACGGTGAAAAGGCCGGGTGTCGAATTCGCTCGGACAGCACAAGCTGGCCGGGAGACAAATGAGGCGGCAACCGAAGGAGTTGAGCCGCCTGAAGGTTCCACTTCTCTCCCCTTCCCGCTCGATCAGTAATCAAAATGCCGTCCAAAAGATGTTCCAGAACGGCCTCAAATTCCATTTGAATTCGGCGAAGCGCTTGCCGCTCGTTTTCACGCTGGACTGCGTACGCATTCCACTGTTGCGCCAGTTGGACAATTTCCTGGGGACACCACGGCGGCAGGGAAATGCTGCGACTCTGGGCCAGCCGGTCGGGCAAGAGCCGACCGATCGTTCTGCTGAGCCACCCCCCTGCGAGGAACCATCCCACAGCGCCCAGGAGGCTGCCCACGCCGATGCTTCGCAAGCCGCTCCAGAGAATCGTGCCCGACAGAGTTACCGAGCTTAACGGAATTTCCTGCTCAAGCCAGAGCACGGCGGGGGGAGAAAGCTGTGATATGGGAAAAGCCCCCACCCAGCGGAGATGGCCGCCCGACCGAGCGTCTAGCCACCGGACCACCGGGCGTCCGGTGTTTCGGCACAGTTGAATCTCAGGCGGTTCTGCCGAGGGACGCTCGAGAAGGGGCACCGTCGTCGTGAGGACGCGTCCACCTGCGTCGAAAATGGCGAGCTGGAGTTCCAGCATAGCGGCCTTTTGACGCAGCGCGTTGGTCAGGGCCTGGAGGTCTGTCATCTGTTTGCCAGTATCGTCTGCGAGAACAGTCCGCGCGAGATAGTGTGCCCGTTCTTCGATCCACGCGTCCACCAGCCGCTCGTGTGTGGCCGATATTGTGAACAACCAAAACAAAGCCATGGGCACAGTTGTGACGGCCCAAAAAGCAAGCAGGACAAGAGGCAATCTCAATCGAAACAACTGAGACATGACTGCGATTCCCAAATAGCTGTCTCTGGGGGAAAGATTGGACTCACCCAGTCTGATCGATTATCTGATCGGTTAACTGAACAAACGCCCGAACCCACGCCCCTGGATACCCAGATACAAATTCCCGTGCCATCGTTCGCTGCAAATTGATCTTGACTGTTTTCACTCGATCAATCTACGCTACAGCTTATGGTGTGTCCAAGCGGACGGACACCAGAACATCTGGAGAGACACCCACGGACGGTGAGCGAAGAAGGGAATCACATGGCACCAACTCCTCGGCCAAGGGAGAGCACGGAAGCATCGTCACGCCCCCAAGTTCCGGTTCCGTTTCTTGATCTCGCTCGTGCCCAGGCGCCTCTGCGGGACGAAATTGTGGCAGCGCTGGCGAGGGTCGTCGATTCGGGAGTGTTTGTTCTCGGAAACGAGGTGGAAAACCTCGAGCAGCTTCTTGCCGAATACTGCCATTGCCGGTACGCCATAGCCTGTGCTTCGGGCAGCGACGCCCTGTTGCTTGCGATGATGGCTCTCAATATCGGGCCGGGAGACGAAGTGATCGTTCCCAGTTTCACGTTTTTCGCGACCGCCAGTGCCGTCACGCGGCTTGGGGCCAAACCGGTTTTCGCCGACATCGATCCGCGATCGTACAACATATCGCCCGACCACGTTGCGCGGCTGATCAGGAAGAACACTAAAGCCATCATCCCTGTTCATCTCTTCGGTCAGGCCGCAGACATGAGGCCAATTCTGGAGCTGGCGGAACGCTTCGGCGTGACCGTCGTGGAGGATGCCGCCCAGTCGATCGGTGCGGAGTATAACGGAAAACGCGTCGGTTCGCTGGGCCGGATGGGCTGTCTCAGTTTCTATCCCACCAAGAATTTGGGCGGGATGGGAGACGGGGGAATGCTGACCACCAACGACAGCCAGCTCAGCGAACAGCTTCGCATTCTCCGTGTTCATGGAATGCATCCCCGGTATTATCATCGCATGATCGGTATCAACAGCCGGATGGACGCGTTCTACCCTGCCGG
>NZ_JACIYL010000589.1 GCF_014359955.1 Thermogutta sp.
TATGAGCCGACTCCGTTTATCGAGATAGTAGCGGCACTCAATCGTTTATCACGGCTTCAGATATTCGTCGATTGGCCCACGCTGCTCTCTGATGAAGTGCATCCCACTGTGCCGGTAACGTGCTCCGCCAATGAAGAGCCATATCTGAGCGTCGTGCAGAAGTTGGCGGAAACGATCGATGCAACCGTATATATTCTGGGCGAGAAGACGGTCCTCATAACGAAAAGTGGTCGTTTCGACCGGCCCGACCTTCGTGCCTATTCAGTGAAAGAGGTCCTTCAGCAGGGATTGACGGCCGGGGCTTTGCGGGAGCGTATCGTGAACGAATGTGAGCCTCAAAATTGGTACGAGCGGGGTGGAATAGGACGCATTTTCTTCACCGACGACGGTCAAACCGCAATTGTCTATCAAGACGCGCGCACCCAAAAGGAAATTCAGCGGTTTCTCCAACGACTTTCTAAGGGTTCGCAATGAAGTCCCGTTTATACGACAGGATCATCCGCGCACTGTCCCCCTGGCTTTCACTCGTCGGGCAACGACTCGCTCAGGCGGTGAGAATTTGTTTCTTTGTGCTGGCCTTATTATTCCGCACAATACGAAATGGGGTCGTCGGCGGTATCCAGTTTATTTACTCGCTAGGTGATGAGATCCGCAGGATTCGTCTGGCGGATTGGTGGAGGGAATACGTTCATCGAGAGATTGCGAAAATGGCCTTATGTTTGTGGATTGTGCTGGGAGGATTTGTTTGGTTTGTTCTGCCCTATGGGCTGGGCTGGCAATCGGAGGGTGATTGTCCACGGCGAGAGTGCAACTTTCTCGTAGACATTAACGCGGCCGATTGGCCGGAGCTGACTCTGCTTCCCCGGATTGGACCGATTCTTTCGCAAAGAATCGTGTCCGAGCGTGAGAAACACGGTCCTTTCAGCCGGGCGGAAGACCTGCTGCGGATTCGAGGCATCGGGCCGGGGATTCTTCGCGGGATTCAACCATTCCTAAAATTCCCCGAGAATAATGGCGGAAACTTGACTCCTGAGCAGCATCGTGCTGCCCGTCCGAGCGGTTAGTCATTCGCGTCAATCTATTGTTACACAATGTTCGATGCTCCTGTTGACGAAAAAACACGCGGTAACGGAATGCACCTTGCAGACAAGCAATATCGACTCGGCTTTTTGTGAATTAATTAAAAGCGCCCGATTATGGCCGCAACTATCAAAAAACATATATACCATGGCAAAGCCTCCGCGAAGACGAGGTTTGTGCTGATTCTGGTTATTCTCCTGCCCTTGGCCGTCCAGGCGCACACTGCTTGTGCGGGCGACGTACCCGTGGCCGCGCTTTCAGGCATGGTGGAATGTCGCGTGGGTGAAATCCGAGCAGAGGGCCTGATTTTGACGTGGAACTCTTCAGAGATCATCATGTTAGCGCGGGACGGCTCGGTCAGGCGTCTCCCGCGTTCTCAGGCCAGCGATTTTCGTAGGACATCGGATACGCTGATTCCGCTGCCCACGCACGCCATTCGCTCTCAACTGCAGCGCGAATTCGGCTCCGAATATCGGGTCGAGAGCACAACCCACTATCTCGTCGTTCAGCCGGCCAGCACAACCGTGCAAAGGGGGCCCATTTTCGAGTCTCTGTTTCGTGAGGCATGGCGGTTCGCGGTGCAGCGCAAATTGCCGGTTACAAAACCCGTTTTCCCGCTTGTTGCAGTCGTTTATCGCGATAGAAAAGCCTTTGAACGTGCGCCTGAGTTCCGTCGCTTCAGATCTCCTCAGTCCCAGGTGCTGGGCCTTTACGACGCCCTGTCCAATCGCTGTCTTACTTTTGATCAACAGAGTTTTTCAAACGCGATAGGGTCAACCGTTAGCTTGGAATCGACCGAAAATGTCCTTCGCCACGAGGCGTTCCACCAGTTCGCCGCGAACACCGGCCTGCAGGGGCGATTTACAGAGACACCGTCATGGCTTGCGGAGGGACTGGCTATGATGTTCGAGAGTCCGCCTGCGGATGGTGGCCCATCAGGTCCGTCAACTGCGACTGAATCATTGCGACGAGTCGCAATCCACACGCTCTCTGAACTTCCCTCGGGATGGTTGGAGAACATCGTAGCCAGCGACGGCTTGTTCGATCTCCAACCCAGAACTGCCTACCTGGCTTCATGGGCGACTGTCTCCTACTTGAGCGACCGGCACCTTGGCCAGTTTATCGCGTATCTTCGATGTGTTCAGAAGAGACCGCCGTTCCAATCTTACCCGAGAGCGGCCCGCATCAAGGATTTTGAAACGAACTTTGGACGCGGTTGGGAGAAACTCGAGCGGAATATCCGTGAATATCTCAGCAGATAGTTACTGAGAAATGTGAAAAGAACAGGCGTGGCGGTTTTCTGTCGGCAGATCGGAGCGAGTCTACAGCTCGACAGGAACGTCAGCCAACCGGGCCGCCATACTGGGGATGTCCGAGCGACTTGTCATATCAAAAACAGGCTCTCGCACGAGAACCGCCCGGAATTCTTCGCCCAATCGGTCGATCGCATACTGAACCGCATCTGTGATTTCGTATTCTCCCCGTGGAGATAAATCGATTCGACGGCAGGCCTCGAAGATTGATGGCCGAAAACGCCAGCAATTCATGCTCAGCCACAAGGGGCGTGGCAACTGGCTCAGTACGTCCGCTGTGGGTTTTTCCAGAATCCGAACAAGTCGCCCATCGTGTTCCACCAGTCCTACGGCGAACGCTTTGATGCGTTCCGCCGCGATGTTACTCCGCGCAAGCATGGTATCCTGGTCAAAGAGCGCCACTCCGGCACCCTTCAACTCGCGGAGACCGGCCAATGCCGCCACAGGATAATAGTTATCGGAATT
>NZ_JACIYL010000059.1 GCF_014359955.1 Thermogutta sp.
AGGAGCCGCCTCTGCGTCGCCAGCCCAGTAATGACCGCCCCATCGTGATTCGCGAGTCGAGTCCACCGCCGGTGGTCATTTACGAGCACAATCCCTGGTGGTGGGGACCTCCCTGGCCCCACTATCACTATCATTACCGCTACTACCGCCCCCGGCCGGGTGTCAGTTGGGGGATCACCTTCCACAATTGATGCACTTTTCGAGCTTTCTTCGACACCGCGCTGCATTCCCCCTCGAAACTCCGCATGCCCGCCGCGTCCCTGATCGGATGATCCGCTACACTTCCCGGAATCGTCCCGGTGGCGTGCCTGGAACCGCCTCCTCGCATGGGACACAGTGCACTACGTGCTGGCCAATTGACCACACTTCCCCGCAGTATCCTGGCTTTTTCAGGAGACGAAATGACAAGCGACCGGGACGATCGGCCCGCGTTTGCAGCGAACCGCTAACCGGCCTTGCGAAACTCCTCGGGCGACATCGGCCCGATAACATCGGTTGCGTTGCATGTCAGCGGATATTTTTCGGCGATGGCGTTGACCTGGTCGAGCGTCAGTTTGTCGATGATCGCCAAGTCGTCGTCCAGCGAGCGATACTGGCCCGTCGTCAGGCGCTCGGAGCCTATCGGAAACAGCCGTGCGGAAGGCCGTTCTGCTGCCAGAGCCAGGGCGGCGCTGAGCTTGTTCTTGACGCGTTCGAGTTCTTCGGCGGTCACACCGTGTTGCTCAATGGCCGTGTAAACCTCTCGCAATCGCTGCAAGTTTTCCTGAAGAACGCCGGGATCGCAGCTCATCACCGTCGCGAAGATTCCCGCATCCTCATAGCCTTCGTAGCTCATCGATATGGAGTCCACCCGACCCGGTTCGATGAACTCCCAGTACAGACGGCTGGAAGAACTTCCCGAGACAATGGCTGCCAGCATTTGTGCGGCAAAACGATCCGGGCTGTCCGCCGGAGGAGCCTCGGCCAACTGGATGACATATTCCTGACTGGCAGACGCCTTCTGGTGAACACGCAATCCGTAGGCCGGCTCGAGCAGCCGTTGCCGGATCCGCTCGCTCTCCATCGGTTCCAGGTGGCTGCAATGTTTTTCGGCAAGGGCCACCAGTTTTGGGAAGTCCACTGCGCCGGTTGCCGCAATCACCACATTGGTCGCCGTGTAACGCTGGTAATAGTAGCTGCGCATTTGCTCAACGGTGAGTCGGGAAATAGACTCGGTGGTCCCGATGACGCTCTGTCCCAGGGGATGTCCCGCGAAGAATCTCGCCCGGCAGAGATCGTCCACACCGTACGGTGGCTGATCCAGATACATGGAGATTTCTTCCAGGATGACCTGCTTTTCCAGTTCAAAATCCTCCTGTCGCAAAGCCGGCCGGAGAAGCAGCGCCAGCAATTCGAACGCCCGGTCCAGATACTCCGGTAAAAAGATCGCGTAATAAACGGTCTCCTCGAACGAGGTGGTGGCGTTGTAGGAAGCCCCAATCTCATCAAAACCACGGTTGATGTCTTCGGACGTGATGCGCCCCGTCCCTTTGAACGCCATATGCTCCAGAAAATGGCTGACCCCGGCAAGCTCCGGTGGTTCGTCCCGGGAACCGGCACGGACAAAAAAGCCCAGGGCAACCGACAGCGCCTGGGGGTGGCTCTCACAAACGACTTCCACTCCGTTCCAAAGTTTATGGCTGTAAAAGTTCACTGGGGACCTCCACCGGCCTCGGACCAACGGTAACGATCGTGAAATCTCGGGGTGGATTGTCTCGGAGAAACCGGTTGACTTCCTCCGTGGAAAGAGAATCCACAGCCCCCTTGATTTCTTCGATGGAGCGCACTCGCCCTAAAAGGGCCCAATCCTGGGTCAGCGTGTGGGCCCTTGCAGCACTGGATTCCTGAAGAAACACAATGGCACTTTTCAGTTGCGCCTTGGCGCGATCCAGCTCGTCGTTTTGAATTCCCTCCCCGAGGTTTTGAAGTTCTTCCAGCAAAACTTCCAGGGACTCCTCCGCTCGTTCGAAAGTGGTGCCCACGTAACAGATCACCCCACCGAACCCCCGGATGACGACATAACTGGCCCCCACCGCGTAACACAGCCCCCGTCTTTCCCGCAGTTCCATGAACAGTCGCGAACTCGTACCACTCCCCAGCATCCCGGCCGCTGCTCGCGCCAGGAAGTAACGGTCGTCTTCATACGGGACGCTTCTGTAAGCCACGCCGATATGGGTCTGTTGAGAATCGAACGAAACATGGGCCTTTCGCTCGGTGGGCCAGCGTGTTTCCGGGGCAGGGATCGGACCTCCTTTCCAGTCTCCAAGCAGTTCGCCGATCCATGCCACCAGTTCATCCCAGTTGAACCGACCGGCCACCCCAATGACAACGCCGCTGGGCTGGAAGTGCCGCTCGACGAACTCCGCCACCTCCTGCCAGGAAATCGCCGCCACATGGTCAATCACTCCATGGGGGGGCCGGCTCCAGGGATAAGGCAGAAACCGATACCGAAGGGCCTTGTTCAACTGGTGCTCCGGATCGTCTTCCTCCGCCTGAATCGTCTGGATAAGCCCCTGGCGGGCAGATTCGAGATCCTCCTGAGGAAGACGCGGCTTTCGCACGACGTCGCTGAAGATCGCCAGCGCCTCCCGGAGATAATTCGGCCGCATGGCTGCACGGAGATGGATAAACCGATGCCCCACCGATTCCGACCACACCACGCCCAGGTTTTCTAGATCTTCCAGAAACGCGCGGGCATCTCGGGGTCCGGCCCCACGGAGCACCATGTCCGTGGTTAAACTGGCCAGTCCCTGGCGATCCTCGGGATCAAACGCCGCGCCCGCCGGAATTGCCATGTCAAAGCCCACCGAACTGAGCCACGGGAGCGGCTCCCCCAAAAGGACCAAACCGTTGTCGAACCGATGGATGAAACAGGGGGTGCTGGAGGTGGTCACGTGAAGTTTTTTCCCTCACAAATTTTTTCACAACCGACCGTACACCGAAACCGATCCACGCTGGCTCGTGCTGCTGTCGCACTCCTGAGCCCATGCGCTGTCGCTCGTGTTGGTGCCCAGACTCTCATTCTACGCTGCGCCGCCTGGCTTCCGAAGAGCGGGAGTGTCGTGGCCAACGCCCGGAAACTATAATTTACGGTGTGTAGACAGGCTGCTGGGCTCGTCCCCAGCCGAGCCAGGTGTGTCGCTTGGCGGAACTCGGTTGGGGACGAGCTCTACAGCGCGGATGGACGCCCCACTGGCGACACAAAGTCAGCATCAAAGGGAGAGGTTGTGAGCTGTAGAGTGACGATTTCATGGGAGCCTGGGAAAACACCGACGATCCGAGAATCCGGACCTGCCAGGAAAAAATTGGCTACTCTTTTTCGAATCCCCGGCTGCTCCAGACGGCCCTGACGCACGCTTCCGGGGCCGAAACACGCCTGGAATCGAACGAGCGATTGGAATTTCTGGGCGACGCCGTGCTGGGGATGGTGGTCTGTGAGCTTCTCTACAAAAAGCTACCCCATCTTACGGAAGGCGAGCTCACACGCCTGAAATCCAGTATCGTCAGCCGGTCGCACTGCGCGGATCTCGCTCGACGGCTGGGGCTGGAAGAACTCATTATCATTGGTAAGGGCCTGGCCGGGCAACCCAACCTTCCCAACTCGCTCCTGGCAGCGGTCTTCGAGGCCATCACGGCGGCCATTTATCTGGACGGAGGACTGGAAGCCGCCAAGCGATTCATCGAACCGCTTGTCCTTCCCGAACTGGAAGCCTTCGTCCGCGACCGGATCGGCGAAAACTACAAATCGGTCCTCCAGCAGATCAGCCAGAGATCCTTCGGGACCACACCTGTCTATCTCCTTCTGGAAGAACGGGGACCGGATCACGGGAAACTTTTCAAGATCGCCGCTCAGATTGGCTCCACACGGTATCAGGCTGCCTGGGGAAAAAGCAAAAAAGAAGCCGAACAGCGCGCAGCCTGCAACGCCCTGCATCAGTTGAAAGAATTGCCGCCGCCCTGCTCGGATGAACTCGGTGAAGACGGGCTCCCCGTCGTCGGCCCGGTGGCTGAAGGAATCGGAAGATTCCTGGAATCGGTTGACTAAACCATCAGAAAGCTGCGCGAAATGGCGATTGCGCCCAAGGGAGTTCCATGAAGAAGCTTGCGGTGGTGCTACTCTCGGGCGGGCTGGACAGCACCCTGGCCGCCCGAATTCTCCAACTTCAGGGCTTCGAGGTCATCGGCCTGACGGTGCGGCTTCCATTCCACCGGTGCGAATCAGCAGCCCTCCAGGCCGCCTGTGAGCTTCAGATCCCATTGGCAATGCGGGAGGTCGGGGAAGACTACATGGAAGTCCTTCGCTATCCCCGGCACGGCTATGGCAAAGGGGCCAATCCCTGCCTGGACTGTCGGACGTACATGCTGCGGATGGCCAGACAGCTCATGGAAGAGCTCGACGGGATGCTCGTGGCCACCGGGGAAGTCCTCGGCCAGCGACCGATGAGTCAGAAACGGCCCCACCTGGGAATCACGGCCTATGAATCAGGACTCCAGGACCGCCTTCTCCGACCGCTCTCCGCCCGTTGTCTGCCGCCTACCTGGCCCGAACGTGAAGGGTATGTGGATCGCGAAAAACTTTACGCTTTCACTGGCCGAAGCCGCAAACCGCTCTGGGCGCTGGCCAGACAATTGGGCCTTAAGAATATCCCCGAGTCCGGTCCTGGCTGTTCGCTGACCGATGTCCAGTTCGCCCCCAAGGTTTTTGATCTTCTGGACAATGATCCACGAGCATCGCTGTGGGACTGCGAACTCCTCACCCTGGGCCGCCACGTGCGGCTGGATGACTGCACGAAACTTGTCATCGGGCGGAACGAGATGCAGAACCTTCAGCTTCGCCGTTTTTTTGCACGACGGCCGCGGCAAGATTGTGTCCTTGTCACTCCCATCAACTTCATCGGACCCGACGCAATTCTCATCGGCGACGTTTCGGAGTCCCAGTGGGAGAAAGCCGTCCACACCATCCTGCGCTACGTGCGCCGGGAACTTCCACCCCTCGTGGAGGTCGAGATTTGTACGAGCGGCGAAATCATCCGTCGCCGGTTTTCCCACCCCCTGCCAGAGAATGCGCCATCTCCGGATCGGCTGCCGTGATCGCAAAAAGAGGTGCGTGCACCAACTGAACGTACGGGCGCGGGGAGCGACCGTCGAAACGTCTCCGTCCCCGGTGACTGGAACGAAACGCGCAAAAAGTTAGGGACGCCACCGTCCTGGAGGCGTCCCTTTCTCGTCGTTGTACTCGAAAGAGCTGTCGCCGAGCTGCGTCCGTCGCGGAACCTCACGGCGTGGCCGGCGGGGTTTCCGCCGCTGGTGCAGGCGCCGGCGCTGGCGCCTTCTTCGCCGCGGGCTTCTTGGCGGGCTTCTTGGCAGCCTTCTTCTTGGCTGACTTCTTCACCGCCTTCTTCGCGGTCTTCTTCGCTGCCTTCTTAGCTGCCTTCTTCGCCGGTTTCTTTACCGGCTTCTTGGCGGCTTTCTTGGCAGCCTTCTTCGCCGCCTTCTTCGCGACTTTCTTGGCCACCTGTCGATCCTCCTTTTAAAAACCTGCGGCGTCGAGAGGGTGGAACCCTTGCCACGTTTTCAACCGCTCTCGCACGCCAAACCACCCAAACACAACCACACAACCACGTACCGGTTCCATCACTCACCGATGTGGACTGGTCATCATCGTCAGCGGTCCATCCGTCCGAGCCACCTTCATGCCGCTGTCAACGAATCAACCAGTCCCTCCATTATTAATTGTTATTATCGTAACGTCTTCTTTGAAAAGTGCAAGCTGAGTGAATGAAAAAACGTGTCGAGTTCTTCAGCTCGACACGTTCCGCTGTCCACAGCAAACGTCAGGCACAAACTTTCAGATGGGCACTCCTGTGAACGACGTGATGGCCTTCATGTAGTTCCCGCGCTCAAACACCTCGGGATTCGGGCAGTTCTTGTGGCTCATACTGCCTTTCATTTGCTCGACGGATTCGTATTCCTGCTCCTCCATCCACTGCTCGATCTGCTGGAGGAACGTCTTGATACAGCCAAACCCCTGCTTGTAGAGCACTGACGCCAGCATCACCACATCGGCACCGGCCAGAACGGATTTGATCACAGCCTCTGCCGAGTGGGCTCCACCCGTGAGTGCCAGGGAAGCGTTAACCCTTCCGTACAAAATGGCGATCCACCGCAAAGGCAGCAGTAGCTCGAACTCGGTGCTCAGCACCAGGTGCGGCTTTGTTTCCAGGGTATCCAGACGGATATCTGGCTGGAGAAACCTGTTGAAAAGGACCAACCCCCGAGCACCGGCATCCACAAGCTGTCTGGCAAAATGCCCGACAGAGCTGAAATAAGGGCCGATTTTCACGGCTACTGGTATCGACACCGAGGAAGCCACCGCTTTGACGAGACTGAGATACTGGGCTTCCACCTCGGCTCCGGAGCGCTCCAGATCGGCAGCCACGAAGTAGATGTTCAGCTCGATCGCGTCGGCACCGGCCTCTTCGAAGAGCTTGGCATACCGAATCCAGGAGCCCTCAGTCGTGCCGTTGAGACTGGCGATGACAGGGATTGACAGGCAACGTTTGGCGGTCTGAATCCTGTCAAGATATTCGTCCGTTCCCAGCCGATATTCTTCCGGTTCAGGGAAATAGGAAAGGGCCTCCGCGAAGCTGTCGGTACCAAACTCATGGACTCGGGCCAGATTCTCCTCCTCCGCCAGAATCTGCTCCTCGAACAGAGAGGGCAGTACAATCGCCGCTGCCCCGGCATCTTCCAGCCGTCTCTGGTTATCGAGCGATTCAGTGAGCGGGCAGGCCGCCGCCACGATTGGGTTTTTCAATTCCAACCCCAGGTAATGCGTACGTAGATCAACACTCATGTTCAGCTCCTCCGCTGGGTGAATCCTCACTCGCCATCACCGCCAGAAACTGCCCCGGAACGTGCCAGGGCCGCGCTGAGATTCTCGTACAGCGCGTACCGGAAATTGATGTCTTCCTGACCGAGCTGGAACAACTGCTCGGCACGCTCGGGTTTCGAGCGACTCAAGATGGCAAACCGAGCCTGCTTGAGGGCGAAGTCCTTGAAGGCCCCCTTGGGTGGGCGACTGTCCACATGGAGCGGCTGCTCTTTGTCACGCGGGTCATAATGATAGAGTGGCCAGTAACCGCATGCCACCGCTTCTTTCTGGTATTCCATACCTTTCGCTATATCGATGCCCCACCCAATGCAGTGACAGAGGGCGATGATAACTGAGGGTCCCCGGAACGACTCCGCCGCCCGAATGACCTTGATCGCATGCAGCGGATTGGCACCCAGCGAAATCTGGCCCACGAAAACATTTCCGTACGACATCGCAATCAGGCCGAGGTCTTTCTTGCGACTCGGTTTCCCCGCCGCTGCGAATTTGGCCACCGCGCCTCGGAAAGTGGCCTTCGAGGCCTGACCGCCGGTATTGGAATAGACCTCCGTGTCCATAACGAGGAGGTTGATATCCCGACCGGAGGCCAGGACGTGGTCGAGGCCGCCAAAACCGATGTCGTAGGCCCAGCCGTCCCCACCGAAGCTCCAGATGCTGCGGCGGATCAGATAATCTGCCGAGGCAAGGAGATTCGCCGCATCGTCACCCGGTATCTGGGCGAGCTTCTTCTTAAGCTCGGCTACCAATTGCCGCTGCTTGGCGATTTGCTCATCCGTCTCCTGTGGATTGTTCAAAAGCTCGGTTACCAGGTTGTCACCAATCTGAGAGGCCAGCTTTTTGAGAAGCCCCGTGGCGTAATCAATCTGCTGGTCTACCGCCAGCCGCATGCCGAAACCAAATTCGGCTGCGTCCTCAAATAGGGAATTGTTCCAGGTGGGGCCCCGGCCTTCGTGGTTGGTCGTGTAGGGCGTGCAGGGCAAATTGCCGCCATATATCGACGAACACCCTGTCGCATTGGCGATCATCATGCGATCCCCGAAAAACTGGGTGATAAGTTTGACGTAGGGTGTTTCACCGCAGCCGGCACAGGCGCCGGAGAATTCAAACAGCGGCAGCAAAAGCTGCGAGCCTTTGACCGTATCGACAGCCACCTTGCTGCGTTCGATGTCCGGGATGCGGAGGAAGAAGTCGAAGCATGCCCGCTCCCGTTCCAGATGGTCCAGCTTGAACAGCATGTCGATGGCCTTGTGTTTGGCCACCTCTTTGTCGCGGACGGGGCAAACCTCCACACACAGGCCGCAACCCGTGCAATCATCCGGAGCAACCTGCACCGTCATGTGGTAGCCGGGATATTCCTTACCCCGCCACGGTGCCGACTTGAAGCCCTCCGGAGCTTTTTCGAGGAGGGCCGGATCATAGACCTTCATCCGAATGGCTGCATGCGGGCAGACCAGCGAGCAGAGCCCGCACTGGATGCAGATCTTCGGATCCCAGATCGGAATCTCCAGGGCAATGCTGCGCTTTTCGTATTTCGTTGTCCCTGTGGGGAACGTCCCGTCTACCGGCAGGGCACTCACCGGCAATTCGTCGCCGCGGTAGGCGATCATGGGGCCCAGCACATTCTTGACGAATTCCGGAGCGTCCTCCGGCACCGGCGGCAGCATGTGAATCTTGGAGGTCACCTCGCTGGGGTATTTGACCTCTTGGAGTGACTCCAAAGCCTTGTCCACGGCCGCAAAGTTCTTTTCAATGATCGCCGAACCGCCTTTCTTACCGTAGGTGGCGACGATCATGTCCTTGATCTCTTTGATGGCCTGTTCCACTGGAATGATGTTGGCCAGCTTGAAGAAACAGGTCTGCATGACCGTGTTGATACGCACACCGAGGCCCGTCTCTTTGGCCACGCGGTAGGCATCCACCACGTAGAACTTCAGCTTCTTGTCGATGATCTGCTTTTGGACTTCGGCGGGCAGGTGGTCCCACACCTCCTCGGCCGGGAAGGGACTATTGAGAAGGAAGGTCGCTCCCTCTTCCGCCGCCGCCAGAACATCAATCCGTTCCAGGAAATGGAACTGATGGCACGCCACAAAATTGGCCTTGTTGATGAGGTATGAGCCCTTAATCGGCCGCGGACTGAAGCGGACGTGGGAGATCGTCATCGACCCCGCTTTGCGGGAGTCGTACACGAAGTACCCCTGGGCGTAGAAGGGAGTGTTCTCGCCGATGATCTTGACCGAACTTCGGTTTGCTGAAACGGTCCCGTCGCTTCCCAGTCCGTAAAACAGGGCCCGCACCACATCTGGCGGCTCAATGGACAAGTTCGGATCGTAATCCAGACTCAAATGAGTGACATCGTCTTTGATACCGACCGTGAAATGCCGCTTGGGCTGCGGTTTCTTCAATTCCTCAAAGACCGCCAGCGCCATGGCGGGGTTGAATTCCTTGGAGGACAGACCGTACCGACCTCCGATGACAAGCGGCGTCGGTGCACCCGGTGCATGGTCCGCCCATTTCTCAGAGATCGCCGTCACCACGTCGAGGTAGAGGGGCTCGCCGATCGCTCCAGGTTCCTTCGTCCGATCCAGCACCGCAACGCGGCGGACCGTGGTGGGTAGTGCCCGCACAAAAGCCTCCGCATCGAACGGGCGATAGAGACGAACTTTCACGAGCCCCACCTTTTCACCCCGTTCGACGAGGTAATCGACTGCTTCTTCCACCACGCCGGTTCCGGACGCCATCGCCACGATGACGCGTTCCGCATCCGGCGCCCCCACATAATCAAAGAGGTGATATTGCCGTCCGAAAAGCTGGGCGAATTTGTCCATCGCCTTTTGGACGATGGCAGGGGTCTTCATATAGAACGGATTGCACGCCTCACGTGCCTGGAAAAAGACGTCTGGATTCTGGGCCGTTCCCCGCAAAACGGGTTTCTCCGGAGACATAGCCCGTTGGCGGTGAGCCTGCACCAACTCCATATCGATCATCTTCCGCACGTCATCATCGCTGAGCTGTTCGATCTTGGCGACCTCGTGAGAGGTGCGGAAGCCATCGTAGAAGTGAATGAACGGCACGCGGGCTTCCAGCGTCGCCGCATAAGCAATGAGGGCCAGGTCCTGTGCCTCTTGAACCGATGCCGACGCCAGCAGCGCCCACCCCGTGGTCCGGCAGGCCATCACGTCGCTGTGGTCTCCAAAGATGGAAAGAGCATGGGTGGCGACGGTGCGGGCGGTCACATGGAAGACTGCCGGCGTCAGTTCCCCAGCGATCTTGAACAAATTGGGGATCATCAACAGCAGCCCCTGCGAGGCCGTGAAGGTTGACGAGAGCGCTCCCCCTTGCAGGGCGCCGTGGCAGGCTCCAGCGGCACCCGCCTCACTCTGCATTTCCACAACCTGGGGCACGGCACCGAAGATATTCTTTCGGCCCGCAGCCGCCCAGGCATCCGGCAATTCACCCAGGGTGGACGATGGCGTGATCGGATAGATCGCCATCACCTCCGAGCAAAGATGGGCAATGTTGGCGGTCGCCTCATTTCCTTCAACGGTGACGAAACGCTTCTCGGCCACGGCTCAATCTCCTCTTGATCTATGCCCAATACGGCGGCAAAACTTTTTTACCCTGTGCAGTGATCATGGCTGATCCACGACCAACAACGCGCTGATGCCCACCGGACACCCTCGCCCGGCAGTTTTCCGGAAATGTTCCGGGGAAGATCCCCCTCTATCGCGCGGCAGATTCGCTGATACCGACCACCCGGCCGGTCACACGGAAGAGCCAAAACATCAACGATGAGGTCGGCAGAAGCTGCCATTCCCCTGAGATTGCACATCTCCCTGATCTCGTCTCATTCCCGGAAGCTCAAACCGTAAGCGTACTGATTTCTCCTGGCCGTTGCAAGCTGCGGCGGCTCGCCCTCCTCCCAAAATCTGTCCGGTCCCTACCCTCCCTCGCACTTCAAATGGCGGTGGTCACCAACTTGCAGGCGATCCGTAGCTGGCCCCAAACTGCGTTCCTCGTATAATTCCACTGCCTGGTTATGAC
>NZ_JACIYL010000590.1 GCF_014359955.1 Thermogutta sp.
GCATTGGCACATCACAATCTTCTGGCGATGTTCCAAGGGGCAACGCCCAACTATTACACTTCCGCCGCCTTCGATGGCCCGGTTCAAGGAGTGGTGCTCACTATCAAACAGGTCAACGACGGAGCGGCACCGGAGCGGGTGATGGAAGCCAGCAGGGTCTTCCCGCGCGGCGAACTCCCCCTCCAGGCGACGCTCATGGATCTTCTGCAAACGATCGTGGCCGGGTTTCGAGGCCAGCAACTCGATCCCCGATTCGTCGGTTCTCTGCGGACCGGTTTGACAGTCTTCGTGGAGCCGCACCATATCGGAACGGCCGTGGACTGTGCTCTGGACGGAGTCGATCCGCGTTTTCATGCGCTGTGCCTCGTTCAGGATGATCGCTGGGCTGCGCGATATGACCCCTCTCAAAATACTGCCGAGCTGTTTGAAGCCGTCATGAAACGGCTCAAATCGTCGCGGCCTTCTCACGCCCAGGTGTATCGCTTGACGGCGCTCTCCACGGAAGACTCGGTGGAGGCATCCAATGTGAGCCGCCCCGTTGTTGGTCCATCAGTTCGCCCCGCTGCCGTGGCCGGTCAGTTTTATCCCGGTACCGCCAACGGTGTGGACGAGTTTCTCAATGAGATGCTTCCGCAGAATGTGCAGCGCGAAGAATGGGCCGCCGCTTTAGTTCCCCATGCCGGCTGGCGATACTCCGGAAAACTTGCGGCAGAAGTTTGGGCACGGCTGCAAGTACCCCGCCAGGTGATCATTTTTGGTCCCAAGCATCACGTGATTGGATGCGATTGGGCTGTGACTCCCCATCGCACATGGGCGTTACCGGGACTCAGTCTTCATGCTGACCCGGAATTGGCGGAGGCGTTGGTGAAGGCCGTTCCCTTCATGGAACTGGATGCCGCTGCCCATGCCATGGAACATTGCATCGAAGTGCAGTTGCCCATTGTGGCCCGGGTGGCCTCCGCAAGCCGAGTGGTGGGCGTGGTCATGCATGGAGGCGACTATGACGTCCTTCAAAAAGCGGCTGCCGAGTTCGCGGCCTTCCTTGCCACATTGGATCCAATTCCGCTGCTGGTGATTTCCTCCGATATGAATCACTACGCCGACGAGCAGACAACGCGGCGGCTCGACCGGATGGCCCTCGATGCCCTCGAGGCGCGTGACCCTCTTCGACTGTGGAAAACCGTCCGGGAAAATCGCATCAGTATGTGCGGCATTGTTCCCGCAGTGTTTGTCCTGGAAACTCTCCGTCAGATGGGTCGTCTCAATGAGTGCGAGCTCGTCGGCTACACGACAAGTGGCGAGGTGTCGGGACGTCAGGATCGCGTGGTCGGATACGCGGGAGCTCTGTTCCGGTGATGCGTCAGAAAATACTGCCGGACGCCATGCAGAGTTGAATTGTCAGGATTTCCGTGGGGTGCTACACTAGACCGCAGAGGTTTGCGGGCAACGGATGGCAGTCGACCACGGCTGGAACCGATGATAACAACAGGAAAATTGTCTTTTCGGAATGGTTAAAATCGTCTTCGACGAGTAGCATCATGCGTGATTGGGAGCCAGCGAATCTGGGGATTTCAGCATAATGACGCCGTCTGCTCCCCAACCATTCCAGAATCCGCAGTCATCAGGTGGACCTGAAGGTCAGGACCAGTCTCGGAACTCTCCGGTCCCGCCGTCAGGTTTTCCCGACCAGGCTCCCCGTATTGTCCCGCAACCTTTCCCGGGGGCTGCACCAACCGCTCCAAGCGTCAACTCCGGCGCCGGATCTCCTGCCCGACCTGTGCCGATTCCGGTGGCCCCACCGGGCGTCGCAGGAGCCCACTCGGGCGTGGTTACGCCCCAGACCAGAGCTCCCGCTCACCCCGCCTTTCCCCAGGCTGCTCCGGGGCGTCCAGCCGTGCCGAGAGGAGGCACTCACCCGCCGGACCAAGAGGATGACCAAACGGAGGATCTGGGCGACACTCTGGTGTACTACGCCCAGCCCTGGCTCATCAGCGCGATTGTTCACATGATTCTTTTGATTATCTTGGCGCTGATTGTTATTCCGCAATTTTTTCACCGGGAAGTGGATCTCACCGCAGAGATTTACGCGGAGAAACTCGGCGATCAGCTCGAATTCGATTCCCCGTTTGCCGGGAACGATCCGGAAAAAGTGGAGGAGCCACTGCTCACTCCGCCCGATCTCAATCGCGTGGAAAACCCCTTCGCGGCGCCGCCTCCGGCCGAAATAATCCCGGAAGGTGTGACCTCCACAAGCGATCTGCAAGCGACCGTCATCGGTTATGCCCTGAAGGGACGAGATGAGGGTGCGAAAGAAGCGCTGTTAGCGGCGTATGGCGGCACGGCGACGACCGAAGCGGCCGTGGCCCTTGGGCTGGCCTGGCTCGCACGACAGCAGAGGAAGGACGGTTCGTGGAGCCTGGTGGGGCCTTATACCAATGGAGCTCAGGACGAGAATCCGGAAGCCGCCACGGCAATGGCCCTCCTCGCGTTTCAGGGGGCCGGCGTCACACATAAACGAGGCAAGTTCCGCGAAAATGTCGCCCGAGGCTGGGATTGGCTCCTTCAACAACAGGACGCCGACGGAAACTTCTTCCACGAAGGAGCGTTCAACCACCGCTTTTATACCCAGGGCCAGTGCACAATTGCCCTCTGTGAAATTTACGGGATGACGCGCGATGACCGATTTCGGGAGCCGGCGCTTCGCGCGGTCGATTACCTCATCCGTGCCCAAAGCTCGGAAGGCGGCTGGCGGTACAGTCCTAACGCGGATAGTGACGTCTCCGTGACGGGTTGGATCGTCATGGCTTTGCAAAGTGCCAGAATGGCTGGCCTGGAAGTCCCCGCCGACGTCTTCCGC
>NZ_JACIYL010000591.1 GCF_014359955.1 Thermogutta sp.
AGCAGGAGCACAAAAGGCCTTGGGTGTCTCGCTGGGCAAGTTCTTTTGCGCGGGTGGAATGGCCGTCCCCGCTGCAAGAGGCCGTTGGTAGAAGGGAGCGGTTCATGGTTCATCATCAGGTCAATCGGCGGACATTTCTGGCCCAGGCAGTTGGCGCGACTCTCTTGGGCTCTTCCGGAATTCACGCCGTTTCTCTCGGCAGGGGGATCGACGAATCCCCTCTGCAGCCCGGGCAGAATGCGGTTGCCAGTGATTTTCTCGACGGATCCACCGAGGCCACGCGGTGGTGGGAACGGAATGTCGGTCCATTGGTTGGCCGCATTAAGGGGCGACACTCACGGGAGATAGCCCGGTCACCTTTCTCTGTGGGGATGGAAACGCTGGACAGGTCCATGTATGACCCGCAACGGGTTTATCGGCCGCTGGGAGAATTGGGGGTGAAATGGGCGCGGTTACAGACGGGCTGGGCGCGATGCGAGACCTCGCCAGGTGTATATGATTTCGGCTGGCTGGAATCGGTTGTGGATGCGGTTCGTGCTGAGGGTGTCACCCCGTGGTTCAATCTCGGCTACGGGAACAAGCTCTACATCCCCGAGGCCCCCGACGTCTCGGCGGTGGGTTGGGTTCCTATCCACAAGCCGGAAGCACAGAAGGCCTGGCTGAGATTTGTGGGAGCACTCGCCGCGCGGCTTGGTGATCGCGTGAAACACTGGGAAATCTGGAACGAGCCGAACATCAAGAACTTCTGGAAACCTGGCGATCCGTCCCCCGAACTGTATTGCCGGTTTGTGGCGGAGACCAGCCAGGTCCTGCGGCAGACGATTCCCGACGTCGTGATCATTGGTGGTGCCCTCGCTGGTATGCCCACCGATTACCTCCGTCAGCTTCTGGCCCACGGAATTTTGGACCATGTGGACAGAATCTCTTACCACCCTTACCGACCTGTGCCGGAGGACGGTTATCGAGAAACCCTGACGACCTGGCGGACAATTCTTCGACAGAACAGTCCGGGTGGAAAAGACGTGCCCTTATGGCAGGGGGAAAACGGGTGTCCTTCGCGACCGGGGAGTGCCGGCGCCCTCTCGCAATACGATTGGACCGAAACTCGCCAGGCGAAATGGCTCCTGCGGAGAATGCTCTACGACCGGGTCCTCGAGCTGGAGCTGACTTCCTATTTCCACATCGTCGATCTGGTGAATTACAACTGGGGGACAGGGCCGAGTGGCAAAACCAACTTCAAAGGGCTCCTGCGGGGAGAAGATTATTCTCCCAAGCCCGCTTACTATGCCTATCAACGCCTGTGCGCTTTGTTCGACGGCGAAACGCGTCGGGAGCCTGCACTCGATGACATGCTGGCTGTGGCGAGTGCGACGACGTCTGGGGAAGGGCGTCCGACAGGCAAAACCTCAGACGCGCGGACATGCGTGATAGCTGGCTTCTTGCGGAAGGATCGTCCGCTCTGGGTCCTGTGGTCGGTCGAGCCCCTCCACACACCGGGCCACGTGCCTCGTGCAGAAGTGGAATTACGCGGGGTGCCCAATGTGAACTCTCCCGTATTGATTGATCTTTTGAGCGGCTGCGTTTTTGCAGTGGACCATCGTGCGGGCAATTCCACCGCGTTGAGAATTCCCTCGCTGCCCATTCCCGACTATCCGGTGGTGATTGCCGATGGAGAGGCGATTCGTGATCTGATGATCAACCCTGTCCAGGTGAATGGATGAATCACACCAGCCGCTTTGCCCTTCTTTGGCCGGGTGTCATGTCGACTGCGAGAGGAAATCCGGTTTGCAGTTCGACGCAGAGGAGACCGCCGGACAACGTCGCGGACAGTTCATGGAGTAAGAGCCTGTCCGAAAACCCCACAGTGCCCAGGAAATCAAGCCGGTTGTGGGCGTTTCCAATACGCTCCAGGCTTTTAACCTTTCACTGATCCTGACAAAAAAGTGGGGATAGCTCAGGCCGACACCTCGTTGCGGAGCCGGGCCTCAGGTGTTATGCATAGGAATATTTCGCTTGCGTCTTGTGGGAAGATCGGGGGCCGGTGCCGTGGGTTCGGAAGTTGAAAAAATGGGGTCGGTGCCGCCGGATGTCTCGTGGACGAACTCGGAGACGTCGGCCATCGGGAAAACATCCATAACACACGCGCCGGTTATGTGGATGTAGAGAAGTCGAGGCATTACCGGGAATTTGGAGCTCTGGGAGCGCCGCGATGAAGATCAATGGTTATCTCGTCTTGTGTGTCGTTGTAGCGTCACTGGGTGGCTTGCTCTTCGGCTTCGATACGGCTGTCATTTCGGGGACGGAGAAAGCGCTCCAGAATCTTTTCCATTTGTCGGGGTTCTGGCACGGATTCACGGTGGCCAGCGCGCTCATCGGGACGGTCATCGGTTCGCTGGTGGCCGGGTATCCGGCCGATCGCTGGGGGCGGCGGGAAACGCTCATCCTCATTGCCGTCCTCTATTTTGTTTCGGCGGTCGGAAGCGCCCTGGCGTGGGATTGGTATTCGCTCGTGTTTTTCCGGTTTATTGGCGGGCTGGGGGTTGGCGGGTCCTCCGTTGTGGCGCCCATGTACATTGCAGAGATTTCGCCGCCCAAATGGCGGGGAAGGTTGGTGGCCGTCGTGCAGTTCAATATTGTGTTCGGCATTCTGCTGGCGTTCTTTTCGAATTACTGCATCGCGCTGCTTAACCTGGGGGATGTGGAATGGCGGTGGATGCTGGGGGTGGAGGCGTTTCCGGCCGGATTGTTCTGGCTGCTTCTCTACTTCACGCCCCAAAGTCCGCGGTGGTCGGTGGCCCGGGGACGCTGCGAGGAGGCCCGCGCGGTCTTTGAAAAGCTCGGTGCTT
>NZ_JACIYL010000592.1 GCF_014359955.1 Thermogutta sp.
TCTGGACTCACAATTCTTGTCATCGCGACTGACAATCCCATCGCTAAAACACAGCACGTGGATTGTACCCGATAACGAGTGAGGGGTTCAACGGACGCCGTGGCACTGCGGAGGGACCTGCTTGTCACGTCCGCATTCGGAGGGACCTGCTTGTCAGGTCCGCATATCAACGTTCGATTATCCACTCGCCTTCAATGGGCACGACGAGCGTGCCCCTCCGGGGTTCAACGGACGCCGTCGGAGGCGTCCCTCCAATGCCCACGGGCCCCACGCGGGTGCTTTTGGGAATTTGGTCGAGCACAGTGTTTCCAGAAACTTCGGGCCCTGGTACGCTTATGAATTCGAGCCGTCGTTTCCGGGTGTGCCTTGCTGATCAGTTGCCTGGCACGTCCCACATTTACCGTCACGAAGGACCAGGATACGCAGGTAGAGAGTTGGTCTAATCTGAGATGTTCATTGCAATTGAAGGTGGAGACGGAACTGGGAAGACGACGCAGGTTGAGCTGCTCTGCCGCTGGTTGGAGGAGCAGGGCCACGTCGTGACGCGCTGTCGCGATCCCGGAGGTACGGCGCTAGGGGAGTCCATCCGGTCGATTCTCCTTCATCGCGATGACGTTCCCATGGGTCTTGAGGCGGAAACACTCCTTTACATGGCAGCCCGGGCACAGCTTGTTTCCGAGGTCATTCGCCCCGCTCTCTCGGCCGGAAAAATCGTTGTTTCCGATCGGTATCTTCTTTCCAATATCGCCTACCAGGGCTACGGTGGAGGCCTGTCCGTCGAAGCCGTACGGAACATCGGTCTTTTCGCCACCGGCGGATTGCTTCCAGACCTGACGATCGTGCTTGACATGCCTGTCGAGGAAGCATTGGCCCGAATCGACCGGGCGCTCGATCGTCTGGAATCGCGCGGGCGGGAGTTTCTGGAGAAAGTGCGCGACGGTTTTTTGCAGGAGGCCGTCCGGGCTGCGGACCGAATCGCCGTGGTCCGGGCAGACCGTCCCGTCGAGGAAGTTCATGCAGCCATTCGGCGAATCGTCGAATCGATGCTGGCCTCTCGGAGGCCTGCCGGGTAGTTCGAACCGACAAAGCGAGGGGGAATTCTCTCGGCGGAAGGCAAGACTGGATCTGGGAAAAGACGCGTAGCGAGGCCATGAGCTGGCAGGGGATCGAAGGACACGACGCGATTGCGGAGCGGTTTCGCCGGGCGTTTGTCCGCGGTCGGATTGGGGGAACCTATCTCTTCGTGGGGCCGCCGGGGATCGGGAAACGGACCTTTGCCCAAAAATTGGCCCAGGTCCTGCTTTGCGAAAATCCATCAAAAGAGGCCTTTGCACCGTGCAATGCGTGCTCCGCCTGCGTGCAGGTGATTTCGGGGACACATCCCGATCTTCTGCTCATCAGCAAGCCCCCGGAGAAGTCTTTCATTCCCCTGGAAATGCTGATAGGCGACCGATCCGAGCGGGGGACAGAGCGTGCCGGCCTGGTGGGCCACCTCGCTCTGACGCCGTTTTCCGGACGTTATCGGGTTGCCATCATTGACGACGCAGACTATTTGAATGTGGAAGGGGCCAACGCGCTTCTCAAGACGCTGGAAGAGCCGCCGGCAACGGCGGTTCTCATCCTCATCAGCAACTCTCCGGCGAAGCAACTGCCTACGATACGGTCACGCAGTCAGATGATTCGCTTCCGGCCCCTTCCCGAGGAAATCGCCGCCCGATTGTTGGTCGAGCAGGGTATCGTGGACAATCCTGATTGGGCCCGGGAACTCATTCGGCTTGCCGACGGCAGTCTTGCCCGAGCTGCCGAGCTTGCCTCCCATGATCTGTGGGACCTTGCTGCCAAATGGAGAAAAGCCCTCTCCACGCGGCGCTTTGATGTGACCGCCTGGAGCGACGAAGTGCGGAGTTATCTGGAGTCCGCCGGAAAAGAGGCGGCCATGCGACGCCGGGCGCTCCAGCAACTGATCGGGCTGACGCTGGAGTTTTTCCGTCAGGCCCTGCGCGCGGTGGCCTCCCACAGTGTGCAAACCGCGGGAACCTCTGTCGGCGAAGAGGTGATGGCCCTCCTCCAAGGTAGCCCCCCTCTTACGGAAGACGTTTTATATGAGTGTCTCGAATCCTGCCTGGCGGCCTACCAGGATGTCGAGCGGAATATTAATCAGACGCTGCTGATTGACGACTGGTTACTGCACCTGTGGCACCTTTTGAATGCCGCTTAGTGGATTTTCTCCCGCTTACAGACCAAAACCCACATAGCCGCCCTTGGAAGTCGTTTCGGCCTCCAGCTTTTGGAGACGTTCCACGGTCTTGGCCAGATCGCCTGCCGCGATGTAACGATCGAACTCGACCATCACGGCGTGCCTGACTGTCTCCGAGAACCATCGAATGATCGGCTCAGTCGCCCAGTCACACGTATCTCCCCGCAGTTCCACATCGAGATCGCAGGCCACGGTTTTCCTGTCTTCCGGGTCGGTGATGGCGCAACCTTCGAAACTGAAATCGAGTAGCCCGCGATTGGGATCGTTGGTGAGATGGAATCGACAATGGGCGTTGAACAGGTAATAGGTATTGTGGCGTCCGTGCTTACGGATAGCGTTTTGAACTCGTTCCCACAGGGCAAGAAACTTGGGAGACGCGTCCAGAGGCGGATCGTTTCTCGTGATAGTCCGCAGGGGGACACAATCAAAACTGATTTCCACCCAGGTCTTGTTTTGAGCAGCCGCGTCGCTCATCAGCAAACTCCCGTTTCTTGATTACCCACTGGATGTGCTGTTTCCACCATAAAGGGACGATGTTTCACCTCGTCCCGGCTGCAGGCAACCCCCAGGCATCCGGGCCAGTGACTC
>NZ_JACIYL010000593.1 GCF_014359955.1 Thermogutta sp.
CGCACTGAATGTACACCAGGAGATTCGCCACGATAAGCACATGGAGTGGCCCTGTGTAGCGGAGCACGTCGAATCCCGTGATCACCAACGCCACAATCAAAAGGATATTGGTGAGCCATCTGGGGAGGGAAAAAATTCTCGCCAGATCCACCAGGAGCAAACTGGCAAGTGAGGAAGCCAGGGCCAGCGACATCAGCCAGCGCGACTGCTGGCCCATCGCCAGCAGGAACGTCCCCAAGGCGGCCAGTGCCGCCATGTTGATCTGCAGCAAGCGTGTGAGCCGGATGCTGGCGGTCCGGGGGCGTGCGTCCATGGTCATCGCGCTCGGCCCGTCACGATCTGGCAACGGTGGGGTATTCGAAAATATCTTCAAGGTTTCCAGAAGTGACATCAATGACTTCCAGCCGAATATCTCGAACCAGGGTGCCCGCCTGCCCGGAACGTGTTGCGAGGGCGTTCCTCGGGCCTCCCACATCGCCGGAGTGACCAGGTCGAAATCGCAATGGACTTGTGGTGACCAGGAGAAAATCGGCGTGCTGGGGACTTCTCCGACGGGCCTCCGCGAACAAAGTGACCAGGCGATCCGTTTCCGATGATTCAACCCTCGTGAGCACGTCCATAGCCCGTTCCAAAAACCCGGGCGAAGCGGGTCCGCCCAGCCAGAGGATATCCTCCGCGCTGACCCCCAGAAGAAGGGAACGTCCGCCCTTCCGGCAGAGATCGTGGATCACCGTGGCGACAAAACTGATCGCCTTTTCCACATCCTGTTCGTTTTTGACCGCGTCATGACGCTCGTGCTGACTGGCGCTGCAACACAGATTGAGCAGGACGGTGAGATGTTGCTCACGGGGTCGATCGAACTGCCGGACCAGAAGTTTCCCGTGCCTGGCGGAGCTGCGCCAGTGGACCAGGCGGGGACTATCGCCGGTTTGCCAGCTTCGCAACCCGTAAAAATCCCCCGACACCCGATCTGCACACCGTTCGGAGCGGCTGCCGCCTTCGTACGTGAAATGGTGGCGCCGATTCCAATTCTCGGTGAGCCTGCCAAGCCGGGGACATACACTGATCTGATCATAGATGTCCAACTGGCGACGAGCCTCAAATAATCCCAGGGGGAAGCGAGTCGCCAGAACAATTGGTCCAAGCCTGTAGCATCCTCGTCGGGCGATTCTGCCTCGGTAGGCGAGCGTCCTGGGGCTCGTGCCATCCACATAGGGGAAAAACACGCGAACGCATTCTTCACTCGAGCCAGATGACGAGCCATCACGCCGAATACGGTCCGAGACGGAGACCATCCACGCTCGGCCGCGACGCGGCAGGAGTTCCAACTCGAGATCGACGACCAGCAGATCCCCCGCGCACACCCGCGGAGGAATCCGCCGTCGGACGGTCAGGTGGCGGATATTCCGCCGCGCCATTCGCCAACTCAAAAACAAAGGCGCAGCGATAAGCCCCGACAAAAGAAGCAATAAATTGACCTGCCGCACCATGGCGGCCAGAAAGATCCCGACCACCAGGAACGCATAGTAACGCCCCACCGGTGTGAGACGGACCGTCACTTTGGATTGCGCGCTCATCACGCATCAATTATAGGCGGTATGGCGGTCGGGACGCTCTTTTCTCGTCCGTAAAGAACGGGCGGCCTGCCGATGTCACTCCGCCGATTGCACCGAGGAACCATGACGTCGGAAAAATTCGCTCCGCAGTTCCTGGACGAGTTCTTCCCGCCTTTCAAACAACCGTTTGAGGGGGCGGCGGGAGCACCGGGTCAGGGCATACGACGTCAGAAGCGGCATGGCGACGGTGGAATCGATGTAACAGACCACCGAATCCGGCACGCGATCCGGATCGACCTTTCCCCAGCTTACCGCCTCCTGGGGGGTAGCTCCCGACAGCCCGCCGGTATCCGGTCGCGCGTCGGTAAATTGCAGAAAGTAATCATGTCCTTTTGTTTCGATTTCGAGAATGTCGGTCACATGGGGGGCGGTCTGAAGCACGAAATTCTTGGGACTTCCTCCGCCGAAAATGACCACCGCCGAGCGGCGTCCCTCCTGCTTCGACCAGTAATAAATGGCCGCCGTCTCGTTAACATCGGCGAGGGGATCAAGGACAAGTTGGGAATCGCGGAAGCGCTCAGCAGCAGCGACCATCCCGATGGTGGAATCTCCCGGGGAACTCGTGTAAACGGGCACACCGCACCGGTAGGCCGCCGCCAGCACAGACACGTGGGGAAGCCCCGCCTTGTCCTCGGCTTCTGCCGCGTACTTCCCCATGTAATGGTGCAGTTCAGCGGTGGTGAGTCGGCCCTGAAATTCAGGGCGAACAAGCATTTCCTGGACTCGGCGGTCCGTCTCAATCAAGCACTCGTCCAGGGAAAGGAGCACATCGTAGATCCGCACGACACCCACCTCATGGAGGTAGCGATCGTCGTAGCGGAAGTCCCCGGCCACCAGTCTGTAATTGAACGCGAAATGAAGGTCGTGGTAGAGGTTGGCACCCGTACTCACGATCCAGTCCACGAACCCGGCCTCAATCAACGGGACAATGCAGGAAGCCCCCAACCCGGCGGGGGTGAGTGCTCCAGCCAGAGAAATACCCACGGTAACCTCTGGCTCAAGCATTTTGCGGGTAAAGAGCTGAAGGGCCTCTCTCAATCTTCCAGCGTTGTACGCCAAAAAGCACTGGTCGATGAGGTCGGCGGCGGTCTCACCCCCTTTGATCCCGGGAGGCAAAATCCGGCACCGGGAAGGCGAGCACCGACTTGGGCGGCGAGAAAGCATGTGTCTCCAGTTGTCCTTCCGTATTCGCACGGAATTCCCGAAGCCTGCCGAGCGTATTTCGCTAC
>NZ_JACIYL010000594.1 GCF_014359955.1 Thermogutta sp.
AATTGGCAATCGATTGTTGACTCGCCGACGGGAAGACGCCGTGATCCTGCATCCCCATATTTCGGAAAGTGATGACGGGTGATGAAAGATGCCGTGCGTCGCGCCGACGGAACGACCAAACGCTTCCTCAGACGTCGCACCGTCTGTCAAGATGACACGGGGTTTTGGAGAACGGCCTGCACCTCGGGAAATGTTTGCCGGACGTCAACCAGCGTCAATCCCAGGAAAAGTGCCAGGAACAGCAGAGCCACGGTAAATACAAGCCCGTAGAACGGGTGATCGTACCGCAAATGCATGAAAAACAGGGCGACCAGGGCGGCTTTCACCGTGGCTATTCCAATGGCCACAAAGAGGTTTCCCGATCCCAGGTCGACCCAGGTGGCCGCTACGGTGAGTGCCGTAAGTACAAGAAGCGCAATGAACACGGCCACCAGGACGTATCCTGGTACCACATGCCCTCCCGCATGATGTGCCTGGTCTGCCTGCTGCGACGCCATGGTCATTCCCTTTGCAAAGCCTCTCAATTCCGAAGTTGTTTCCCTGAGCGGAAGTCTCGCTGGGATCTCAATGAATCAAATACAGCAGCGGAAACAGATAAATCCAAATCATGTCCACGAGGTGCCAGTAAAGGCCGACGTAGTCCACCGGCCCGTAGTATTCCGGCCCGAACACTCCTTGAAAGGCCCGAATGAGAAGCCAGGTGATGGCGATCATCCCTCCGATGACGTGGAGGGCGTGAAGGCCCGTCATACAGAAATAAATACTGAAGAAGACACCGGCCAGACGTGGTTCACCGGGGTATTCGGAGTGTTCACCCGCCGTTGCCGCCGTGGTGGACTGAGGTGTTTGTTCTGATGGTGTGGCCTGGCCGGCAGTTGGTGCGGTTACCGGCGAGGAGGGTTTCGGAACCGCATCCCCGTGGTGCTCTGCATTGGTGACGTGGGGATGATACCAGCCTGCCCAGAGGAGACCGTGTTCCCATTTCTGGCGATATTCCACATATTTGACGCCGAGGAACGCGCCGGCGCAGAGGAGCGTTATGATCAGGCACAGCCGTAATGTCTGTTGCTGTCCCAGTTGTGCGGCGCGCACCGCCCAGGCCATCGTGAAACTGCTGAAAATGAGGATTGCCGTGTTCAGCGCGCCGAGGTTTTTATCCAGAAAGTGATGGGCGTGAACAAAAACTTCCGGATGATTCGCGCGATAGACGGCATACGCGCAAAAGAGTCCGCCAAAAAAGAGGATTTCCGTCACCAGAAAGATCCACATCCCCAGTTTGCCGGCCGCAAACTGCTGGGGCATGGAGTCGAAATGATGGGCCAGGTGCGGGGGATGCTCCCCTGCATGGTGATCGTGTTCCCCAGTTTGGTGATGTTGTTCCGGGACTTCAACGGAGTGTGTTGCCATCGTCATCGCCACAAAAATGGAGAACTAACTTTTGGAAAAACCCGAATTCTTAATACTCGCGACCATGAAAGTCACATTGCCCTGTGCGTCCTCTTTTCGACTCACGTGACCGCAGCCTGGCGCACTAGGTAGCCCTGTGTTTCCGGATCGTACACCACCTGATCGAGGTCGTACGGATCGAAAGCCGGGGTTATAACGGGAGGACTGAGGAAATTCTCTTTGGGGGGTGGCGAGGGGCATCGCCACTCCAGGGATGCAGAACCCCAGGGATTGGACGGTGCCTTCTTACCCCACCATAACGAACCCAGCAGACAGATGGCCGCCACGATCAGCCCAATGGCCGTCAGATAGGCCCCCGCAGTGGACATGAGGTTGAGGCCCGCAAATTCGGGATGGCGATCGAGCAGGCTGGAGTAGTCGAAGTAGCGACGCGGCATCCCCCGGCTACCCAACACGAATTGGGGGAAGAATGTCAGATTGAGACCGAGGAATATCAAAAGCGCTCCCAAACGGCCGAGCGTATCGTTGTACATTTTGCCCGTCATTTTCGGCCACCAGTAGTGGAGGCCACCCAGGAAGGCGACGAGCGTTCCGCCAAACATCACATAGTGAAAGTGCGCCACCACGAAGTAGGTGTCGTGAAGATGAACATCGGTAGCCAGAGCACCGAGGAACAATCCGGTGAGCCCTCCGATTCCGAAAAGGAGGATGAACGCAAGGGCATAGCACATGGGCGTTTGCAGCGAAATACGCCCTTTGTACATGGTCGCCAGCCAGTTGAAGACTTTAATCGCCGAAGGAATAGACACGCTGAAGGTAAGCGCGCTGAAGATCATACTGGCCAGCCGTGACTGGCCGCTCGTGAACATGTGATGTCCCCAGACGAGAAAACCGAGGATCGCGATGGCCACGCTGGAGAAAGCAATGAAGCGATATCCGAAAATGTGTTTGCGGCTAAAGGTAGAAACCAGTTCACTGATAATACCCATGCCGGGAAGAATCATGATGTAAACGGCGGGGTGCGAGTAAAACCAGAAAAAGTGCTGGAAGAGCACGGGGTCGCCGCCGAGTTTGGGGTCAAAAATGCCCAGGCCGAGATTCTTCTCCAGAGCGATGAGCAAAAGCGTAATGCCCAGCACCGGCGTGGCCAGGACCTGAATAATCGCCGTGGCATAGAGAGACCAGACAAAGAGCGGCATCCGGAACCAGCTCATGCCTCGCGGACGAAGGAAATGAATAGTCGCAATAAAGTTGATCCCTGTAAAGATGGAGCTGAACCCCAGAATAAACGCACCCACGACTGCCGTTGTCACGCGGGTGTCGGTGGTCGTACTGTAGGGGGTGTAAAACGTCCATCCCGTATCCAGGCCGCCGGTGAACAGGACAACGAGGAAAAACACCAGCCCGATCAGCCAGAGGTGGAAAC
>NZ_JACIYL010000595.1 GCF_014359955.1 Thermogutta sp.
CCGACGCGCGGCTTGACAGTCTCACAGGTCCGGCATGGGGTACCACAGTCAGTATCCACCATGACCGACTTGAGTGGGGTGCAGCAACGTCACGATCACCGCGGACAGCCAACGGAAAGCCGGCGTTCGGACTCTTTGAGCGATGCGTCGGGAGCGATCGCAGCACCGTAGCAAAATGCACGGGTGAAACGGCACAATTCGGCCATGAAATTTGCGTTAAACGCCGAGGCCACCCAGCCCGGTCTTTCACGAGAGCTCATCCCGCGAGTCCAGGTCTTCCTCAGCCCCCTCGAGATCGGTACTGGTCTCACCTGCTTCCTGTTCCGAGAGTGGTTTGTCGGCGGGGGATTCCTCCCGGATCAGTTCCCCCATCAGGATCAGGGAAATCCAGAAGACAAGAACCGTCAGCGTGATTCCCGCGACGCATCCCACACCGAGGCCGATGTAGCGAAAAGTTGTGGCGGCCGCCGAGTTTCCCACCGCGGCCAGCACTTCGGCAACCGAGAGCACGGCTGCAAGCGACACGATCGTCAGAAAAAGTATTGTCGCCAAAGCCAGCAAGACCCGCAGTCGAATCATCCTGCATATCCCTTGTCGTTCTGTTCGCCATGATTGCGCATCAACACTCCATCTTCAGCACTTTCCGCATTCTCGTCAACATCGGTATCAGGGTAACATTGAGCCTTTCAGCCATGCAGCCGTTCTGAGGCTCATGGCAAGCCCGTGGGACCAGGAAAAGCCTTGTTTTATCGCGGTGCCCTGTGGAGGGGCCGTTCATGGATCGCGTTTCCCGAGCAAAAGAACCGACTGCGAATACGTGGGAACGGGCGATTCATGAATCGCCCCTACCGGCGGTGGTTATACGTCCATCGCTTTGGCATCCCACGTCAACAGTCATCGGGTGCATCAAATAGGTAGCCCCTTGGGATGAGCCCGTGGGAACGGCTCCGGCCGATGTGGCACGAAAACCGGAGGTCACAAGCGTGTCGTTCCCAGTGTTTCGGGGGACACAACCGGGAACCTGACTGCCGCGCTTCTTCGGAGCCGTTGGAAAGGTAGACTTTTTCTGGGATTTCAGAAAAAACGATAGCGGCCACGTCCGTCCGGGTGGCCGTCTCGCTGTCTTTGCTGGCCTGGGCAAATGAGTGTACGGATCCGGCAGCACACCGGATAATGAAATAAGAAGGGCTGAGCCGCAAACTCAGGCACTCAAGCGAAAGGATGATCCGCATGGTCAAAGTCGATCACCTGGCGTCGCTTGTCGCAAAGCGCGTCGTTCCGGTCGTCGCTGGCATCGTAGCTCTGGCGTCTCTTTCTTTGCCCATGGCCTGGGCAGAGGAAGTGCTCCTGAAAGATGGCCGCATCCTAACCGGGAAATTGGGACTCGTCACAGGCCTTGTCGATATTCCCAAGCTCGTTAATCCAGAAAGCGGCGGGCCGATTCCTCTCATCGTTTTCGTTGATGATGACCTTCGCCGAACGTTTGTTTCCAAACGGCAAATTCGGGAAATCAGGCCCGGCGTTACCGCGGAAATTCAGGAACGATTTCGACTTCGCCAGCCGGTGGCCGAGCAGGGAGCCACAATCAGCAGTGTGGGATTCCCCGTGCGGGTCACCCCCTTCGACGAGTTTGGCCGGCGGATCTACACGATGCTCACCACGCGGGGAAAGGTGGATGTCATCCAGGGTATTACGGAAATCACGCCGCAATGGATACGGATTCAGGGGATCACCCATGTTTGGGATATGCGGCTGGCCACGACAAGTCTCCCCAAAGATGTGCTTTACCGAATTCTGGTCAAGGCCTCAGGAGATAATACGAGTGTCGATACACGAAAACGGATTGCGAGGTTTTTCGTGCAGATGGGTCGCTATGAGGACGCGGTGCAGGAACTTCAGAACCTGCTCAACGATCCGCAACTTCCTGCCAACGAGAAGGCGGATATCGAGCAGTCGCTGCGAGCACTCAAACAGTTATCAGCGAGAAGAATTCTCGAGGAGCTCCGGCTGCGGTCCAAGGCCGGTCAACATCGCACCGTTTATAGCTTACTGGAGAAATTCCCCACGGAGGGCGTGGCCGGGGAGATCCTCCAGGAAGTCCGCGAATTCCGTGAGGATTACGAAAAACAGGCCCGGCAGGCGAAAGAACTTCTTTCCAAGCTGGAAGCTCTCATCCAGGGGATCGACCAGACGGCGGTCCGACAACTGTGTCTGGAGGTTTTCCAGGAAATCGCTGCACAGCTCAGCCCTGACACCTTGCCCCGGCTGGCCGCTTTCTCGCAGTTGGTTGATGACAATTCGGTCCCAGGAGAAGACCGGGTGGCCCTGGCCATCAGCGGTTGGCTGGTGGGTGCCGATCGAGCGACGCGCAATCTATCCGTCGCACTGTCGATGTACCGAACCCGGGCGTTGATTGTGGAGTATCTCAACGAAGATAACACCATGAAGAAGGGTGAAATTCTCGAGCGACTGCGCAAAGAGGAAGGAAGTTTGCCGGTGTATTCGGCCGGTATTCTCGCCCACATGGCACCCCCACGTCCGCTGCCTTCCGAGGTCGCCGGCAAGCCGGGCTTCTTCGAGATCGAGCTCACCTGGGACGCCAAGGAGCCGCCCGCCCGTTATTTGGTGCAGCTTCCTCCTGAGTACCACCCTCTCCGTCGCTATCCGGCCATTGTGACTTTGCACGGGCTGCAGACCACTCCTGAACAGCAAATTGACTGGTGGGCTGGCCCGTTCGACGAAAACGGCTATCGTCGTGGTCAGGCCGGACGTCACGGTTACATTGTCATTGCTCCGCGATGGACTCAGGAACGACAGGCGGCGTATCAG
>NZ_JACIYL010000596.1 GCF_014359955.1 Thermogutta sp.
GACCGCCGCGTCGGTCGCTCTTCCCACCTGGTTACTATCCGCCGCTGCGGGCTGGGCATTGGCGGGAGCAGAGGTCTCGAAGGTGGACGATGCCTGGCCCGATGGAAACGCCCCAGGCCCCTCGTTCTCCGAGACGCCTCGATTTTTTGACAGATCCCCTCCTCCACTTCGGTGGGGCTGGCACCGGGATAGGGTACCGTGATGAGGATCATGTCGAGGTTGAATTCGGGAAAGACCTCCCGACGCATCCGGAAGAGACTCAGCAACCCCACGACCACGATGCCGATGAGCAGCGTGTTCATCGCGGGGGAGTTTCGAATCGACCAGCGGAGAATGGATTTCATAGGACCGACTGCACCTCGACAGGAAGCCCCTCATCGGAGAAGGCCAAGGGATTGTTCTCCACGAAGGGGGTGGGAGACACGGCGACGCTATCACCTTCCCGGAGTAATTCCGGAGGCGCGATGATCAGAGCTCCTTCCGGGACCACCTGGGCAAACTCGACCGGCACCATGCGGAGCTTTCCATCCCGCACCCGTCCCACCACGTTGCCCGGCTGGAGCGCTTGTTCGGGAACGCGAAGGACCGTCATCTTCGGATTGACATGGATCCGCACGGCCACGTACATCCCGCGAACCAGTGCTGGGGGCTGCCTGGCGGGCCCGGCAGCCTCAGGGACAGTATCGGCGACGACCTTCGATTTCACCGCTGTCGGATTCGGTACCAGAATCCGGCAGGGGACCATGCGTGTCCGATCGTCCACGCCCAAACCTTCGTAGCCGTCCAGTGTGCCCTCCCAATAGAAGACCCGCCCGTCCAATTCGTACTCCACCGTCACGGGAAGCTTGGGGACTTTGTAGGCTTCACCTGTGGCCAACTTTGCATCCACCGAAGATCCCTCCAGCATGGCCCACAGCCAGGCCACCTGACGCATCGTCAACTGGCAATTGACCTGTGCACAGGATGTGTCCTCGAAAGTGAGAACGGTCGTCCCCTTCCGCACATAGGTGTTTTCTTCCACCAGGTCGCTCACCACCACCCCGTCAGAAGGTGCGCGAATTTCTGTGCGGGCCAGGTCAATTTCGGCCTTCTGAAGTTGCACGGCCGCCTGATCCCGCACAGCCTCCAGTCGATCCTTGGAAGCCTGTTTCGTGCGAAGCTGGTTTTCCAGATTGACCACTTCCTGCTCGGCCAGAAGAAGTGATTTCCTCGCGTTATCAAATTCTGCCTGCGGGATGGCGTTGCTTCCGAAAAGGCGCTCTGCCCGCTGATAATCACGTTTCGCTATTTCCAATTGTTGCTGGGCGATTTCCAGAAGCTTTTGCGTGTTTTGAACATCAACCGCCCATTCTGCCAGCGCGGCTTCTGCCTGCCGCAACTGTTCGCGGAGGCGATTCACCTCGATTTCGTAGTCTGTCTTGTCAATGCGCAGAAGAAGGGTCCCCTTGGTGACGAACGTTCCCGCTTCGCACTGGGGTGTTTTCTCTACGATGCGTCCGTCCACCTCGACCGCCAGTTGGATTTCCCGATAGGGAACGACAAGCCCATCCGTGGCCAATTCCAGCCCGCCAGAATGCCTCACCACCCGTACCGTCTGGACCACTGGCAAAGGCTGCTCGGGAACCTCTCGGGGAACGGGTTTACTGAGTGCCTTCAAGACCAAAAACCCCACCACCCCAAGCGCCACAACGAGGGGCGGTACCACAATATTGATGATCCTTTCCAGGACCGTTATTGAATGCGACGCCCGAGCTCGCCCTAACATGAACCGATTCCTCTGACAGAGACTGGATTAACGCCGAAGCTCATAATGCTTGGATAACACGTGCCCCGCGATCCCCAATTTAATCTGCGACAAAGCCCCATTTTCTCATTTCAGCTCATTTGTTTATGTCTACACATCCGCGGCGTACTTGGTAAAAGACAACTACCCGATTTGCCCTCTCAGTTGCCAGCATTCGCGGAGGAAGCAGCTTCCTGCGTCCACTGGGTGACAAACGGCAACGTCAAACCGAGGGCCGAAAATGTGAACTCAATGATGTGTCGGGCAACATCTTCGGCCGTGAATTTGCCCCTCAGCTCCGGTGGCACCAGAAATTCCAGCACATCGTGGGCCATGCGATAGTGCACGCACTGCGCGACGATGCTGAGGCCGGTTTGAATTCTGCGCTCGGGTGGCATTTCCTCACGAAATAGTATCTCCAGTATTCCCAGCAGAATTGTAAAGTTGCGCTGGATGTGTTGCCGGAAAAACTCGCAACAGCTTTCGTGCGGCTCGAGCATTTCCCGCATCATGAGTTTGACTTTCCACTCCGGCGCGACTTCGGCGATCATGTGGCGCGTCATCAGCCGGATGTAATCAGCGAGCAGTTGCGCAGCCTGATGCCGGTCCCCTGATTGCCTCAGTTCCTCCAGACGTCGCTCAAGATCGGCTTCCTCCGGACGAAACAGCGGCGCCGCCGCCTTTACGGCCTCCACATAGAGATGCTCTTTGGACTTGAAATGGTAGTTGATAGCAGCGATATTGACACCCGCTCGTTCGCAAATCTGCCGGGTCGTGGCCCCCTCGTATCCGAGTTCGGCAAACAACTCACCGGCGGCGGTCAACAGGCGGCTTTTCGTATCTTCAGGGAAATGCGACATACTCAGCCGATGAGTCCTTTGTCGGACGCCCTCCTCTCAGCCATCCCGGACGAGGCGATTCCCTTAATCTGGAACCCCTCCATTTCCACTATCCTTCAAACGATTGTATTAAACAAATGTTTCACAGGCAAGTTAAAGGGGTGCAGTTTTTTCCTGGTCGCTGGAAAAAGGGCGCGGAGCCAGG
>NZ_JACIYL010000597.1 GCF_014359955.1 Thermogutta sp.
TCTCCACATGAACGAGCGATTCGAGAAGGGTGGCCTGCTCTACGGTTCGCGGGAGTCCGTTAAGAATCAGCTTGAGAGTCTTCGGAGCAGTCCCCTGCCGCGCCGTGTCAAGGAACCATCGCAATATTTGTGTAGCCATGTGGCCTTCTTCCGGTTTCAAGAGTCGCCCGGTTGACAAAACCTCAGCGATGGTCTGCCGGTCTGACGGCCTGACAGCGTGTGCCGCACCCTCTCCTCTATTGATCAATCGGAGTTGATGGCCGAAATCAAAATGAACGTACGGCCCATCCGGCAACCCCCGAGCAGCGATCAACTCCCCCAGCGGTGTCTTCCCCGACCCCGTCGGACCGATGAGAATCGTCGCAAGGCAGTTGTGATCTGCGAACATCGAACCGCCATCAAGACCGTTACCCTTTCCAACACCCATTCCCATTGTAGCGGGAGAGAGCCGGTTGAATAATACGGAGGTACGATGGAACAAAGGTTCTGTCCCGATTCCAGCAGATCCCACGGCTCGGACGACCAGTGAAATTGAAGCGACCCATGTCTCCCCCTTGGCGAGTAACGTTTCTCATCACCGACTTGGAGGTTGGGGGAGCGGAAAAATTCATGGTCGAGCTCCTCTGTCGGCTCAATCGGCAACTCTTTGATCCACACGTCGTGGTCCTTGCCGACATGCCGCAGCATCGGCAACTCGTTGACCGCCTCGATCAGTGCCGGATTCCCGTCTCATTCCTGAGGGTAAGAAATCTCTTCGGTCTGCCTGAGGGTTTTGCGAAACTTGTGAGACATCTTCGGAAATTTCGGCCAGGAATTTTGCAGAGTTTCCTCTTCCATGCGAACTTCCTGGGGCGATTGGCTGCTAGGTTCGCGGGAGTTCCCACGGTGATCTGCGGCATTCGGGTCGCAGAGCGGGAACACCCCTGGCACTTATGGCTCGATCGTTTGACGGCTACCTGGGTCGACAGATACGTGTGTGTGAGTGAGGCTGTGGCCAAGTTCTCGGCGGAGGTGGGAATGCTCCCCGAGGCCAAGCTCACTGTCATTCCTAACGCCGTAGACGTCGCCGCGATTTGTTCTCAGAAGCCTGTGGATTTAGGAAAACTATTCCAATGGGACCGCGCGGGCGGCGGCCATGGACGGATCGAGTCACGTCGGGGAGAGACGCGCGACGCGCTCGAAAAGACCCATCCGGACGTTCTGCCCGTTGCTTCTGAGAACGGCGATTTTTACATGGTGGCGGTGGGAAGGCTGGAGCGGCAGAAGGGATTCGATTGGCTACTGGTGACGTTGGCGCCGCTCTTGCGCGGGACGCCAAACCTTCGGCTCATCATTGTGGGATCAGGTCCGGAAAGAGAGCGCTTGCTGTCCATCATCGCGAGGGAAGGCATCGAGCACGCTGTTCGGCTGGTGGGCTTTCGGGATGATGCTCAGGCGATCATTAGAGCTTGCGACCTATTCCTCCTCAGCTCTTTATGGGAAGGAATGCCCAATGCCCTTTTAGAAGCCATGGCCGCTGGCAAACCAGTTGTGTGTGTGGAGGCCGAAGGTGTGCGTGAAGTTCTCGGACCGCTTTGCGAGGATCAACTCATCTGTGACAGGAATCAGGACGAGTTTCGGCGCGCAATTTTGAAACATTATCGCGATCGCAAATACGGGGCGCGTTTGGGACGTCGCAACCAGAGGCAGGTCGAAGAACACTTCAATTGGTCGCGCGCCGTTGCGCAGTACGAGAGCTTGTGGATGAGCTATTTACACGAGTTACCAACGCAAGTTGCGCTGGGTTCGTAGAATGGAACGGCAGCGCCATGTAGGTTTTGAGAGCGTGCGACCGGGAATCCCTCGGTGGACGGGAGCAGGACCACCACTGCACGAAAAGTACATAATTTTTTCTTTTTGATTTCTTTCTCCTCGGGTAAGAGGGGGTGGTTCCCCAGGACTCGTCTTTCGGGTGGTCTCATTTCCTTTGTTAGGAGGGCTCGGGTGCCTGATGTTCGCAACAACGGAGGCCGACCCGACAGGACTGCCTTCTCTTGTACACCTTGCGGGGGGATTTCCATCGACGCAATGCATAGACGGTCCTAAAAAAACAAATCGTCCCGTACCTCAAGGCGTTACCCCAAACGACCCCTCTATCAAGTGGACCTAGACAGGTTATTGTGGGTATACGAGATAGGCGGCGGTTTTGCCTTGCCTCTACCAGCGGTTGGCTGGAGACGTGTTCAAAAGAACATCACCCTTGAGAGTATAAGCGCTCCCATAAATAGCACGGTCGACCTGGTTCGACGGGGAGGGATGCTCCACCAAGACTGGCGCCCTCAGCCGGGACTGGATTCAACCGCTGCCCGGCGGGAGTCGAAGGCCTGCCAATGCCCCCCTTCGGGAGTGACAGCATATCTCGGGCCATGGAAATTTCACGCCGGATCTGCCGGCGACCAGCACAAATAGTCCATTTGACTCTTGGAAAGCCCCTGCGCATGATGGAAACGCAGGGTGATGAAGAGGACGTCGGCGACGCGTCAATCAGTTCACGAGAGCCCGTCGCAGGCGATGAAAACAACACGTTTGTCCGTCCGAGCTGTCGCCGAGGGGTGGGGCCTTCAGTGTTGGTTCTTGGCCACCGACCAGCACTGAGTTCGGTTCGCCACGTGCCGGTTGTGCCCCTTCCCGTTGATGACAGGGACGTCATCGCGTGCGACATGCGAGCCCCAGCCACGTTGTGGATATTGAGGGCTCAGAGGCCTGTCCCATGGGGTGCGGGAAAGCATCCTCGGGACAGGCCTTTTTCTTTCCTGTTGGAAGAGCAGCGGGCGTCGCCGCTCTGAT
>NZ_JACIYL010000598.1 GCF_014359955.1 Thermogutta sp.
CCTATCTGACTGGCTGACCGCGCGAAAGGCAGGGCGAAAAGTTTTTCGCCCCTGCCACCTGCCACGTCGGTGTTCATCTCTGCGCTCTTGCCCGACGTTCGCGGAATCCGCGTCGTGAAACTGTCGGGGGTGTGAGCTTCCGTTCCTTCCTTGCCCAGCGTGTCTCCTGCCTATATATTGCCGTAATCACAGGGCTTAGTGGTGTTTCTGTCACTGCGAATTTTCAGGACGGGTCGATGAAGAAACCGAAGGTCATCGTAATCGGCGCGGGTCCGGGAGGGTTGGCGGCTGCGCTCCTGCTGGCCAAGGCGGGTGTCGAAGTCCTTGTCCTGGAGCGACAGCCCGTGGTGGGCGGCCGCTGCTCGCAGCTTCAAATTGGTCCGTATAAGTTCGATCGCGGTCCGACGTTCCTGCGCTATCCCTCTGCCCTTCGGGAGATCTTCCGCGCGATTGGACGAAAACTGGAAGAGGAGATTCCTCTCGTTCGATTGGACCCCATGTATCGGCTGTTTTTGGGGGCGCGGGGTTACCTGGATGCCACAGCCGATATTCCCAAAATGATGGAGCAAATAAAAAAATTCGCACCGCAGGATACCCACGGTTTTGAAAAATTCCTGCGCGATAATCAGCGCAAATTCCCTCCCGTTATTCGTTGTCTTCAACGACCGTTTGAACGCATTTATCACTATCTGAGCCGGGAGGCGCTCGCACTGCTTCCTGTACTGCGGCCGCACAGGACGCTTCAGCAGGATTTGGCACGCTTTTTCAGCGATCCCGATTTACAGGTGGCGTTTACGTTCCAGTCAAAGTATCTTGGGATGTCCCCCGAACAGTGCCCCAGCATGTTCTCGGTGTTGTCCTATTTGGAATACGCCTATGGGATATTTCATCCGATCGGGGGATGCAATGCGGTGCCGCGCCGTCTGGCGGAACTGGCGGTGCAATTCGGGGCACAGATTCGCCTTAATGAGGAAGTGCAGGAAATCTTTTTCGAGGGGCGTCGGCCGATCGGAGTACGGACGCAGAATGACGCCTACCCGTGCGATGCCCTGGTCATCAATGTGGACTTTGCGCGGTGCATGCAGCGGCTGGTGCCCGATCGGCTGCGGCGTCGCTGGTCGAACCAGAATCTGGAAAAGAAGCGTTATTCGTGTTCCACGTTCATGATTTATCTTGGCATAGAAGGCGAAATAGACGGATTGCTTCATCATAATATTTACATCCCACCAAATTATCGGGAATATTTGAAGGACATTGAAGAACGGCACGTTCTTTCAGAGGAACCAGCCTTTTACGTGCAAAATGCCTGTATCACCGATAAAACGCTGGCGCCACCGGGGCACAGTACCCTGTACATCCTCGTGCCGGTCACCCATCAGCATCCCAATGTGGACTGGAAGAAAGAACGGCTGCGTTTTCGGGAACTGGTTCTCGACCGGCTGCAACGGATTGGGCTGAGGGACATCCGATCCCGAATCCGGGCGGAGTTGATCTGGACCCCGGCCGACTGGGAGGCATGGGAGATCTTTCGTGGCGCCACCTTCAACCTGGCGCACAACCTGGGGCAGATGCTCTATTTTCGCCCGCACAACCGCTTCGAGGAGCTCGATCGGGTCTACCTGGTGGGTGGGGGGACCCATCCGGGCAGCGGATTGCCGACGATTTTTGAGTCATCGCGTCTTTCCGCGCGACTGCTGCTGGAGGATTTCGGGTTCGACACGGACTGGCTCAAGCCCGGGCCGCTGGAGCCACCGCTCGTTACAGTGCCCACCTGAGGAAGAAGCTCGGTCGGGCACGACAAGCGTGCCCCTCAGGAAAAGGCCGTTCCGACTCTCCGCCGCCACTGTGGCGGCCGGGCCAGGTTCCGATTACAATAACGGCTTGTCGTGGGCTGGTGGTGCAAGGCGTGGTGTTACGAGTGACGAAGTCTTCATATCCTGCCGTACCGCAGCCGGTCTATGATGAACAAAGCCACTCCCCCAAGCACATCTTCTGTTCCGTCCAGCGCTGTCCAACCCAGAAAAGAACTGGGGCTTTTCGATTCGATCTGTATTATTGTGGGCATCATCATCGGGGCGGGAATTTACAAGACAACCCCCACTATTGCCAGTGTCCTGCCGAATGCGGGCTGGCTGATCGCCGTCTGGGTGCTGGGCGGACTGCTCTCCCTGATTGGAGCCCTCTGCTATGCTGAGCTGGCTACCGCCTTTCCCCATGCCGGGGGTGATTACGTGTTTCTCACCCGGGCGTATGGACGCTGGATGGGCTTCCTGTTTGCCTGGTGCGAACTGTGGGTCGTCCGGCCAGGTTCGATCGGCATGATGGCCTTCGTCTTCGCCACCTACGCGCGGGAAATTTTCCCCCTTCATATTCCCGGGGGACCACAGTTTTCTCTCATGGCCTATGCCATGGGAGCGATCGCCGTTCTCACGTTGATCAACATCCTGGGCGTGCGGGAAGGAAAGTGGACGCAGAATCTCCTCACCGTTCTGAAGGTGCTCAGCCTGGCACTTATCTTCGTGGTGGGGATGTTCCTGGTGCCGGGTGCGGCAGCGGAGAAAGCGCCGCCGGCAGATCCCCCGCCATTCGACCTGCGGCTGGCCATGATCCTGGTGCTTTTCACCTACGGTGGGTGGAATGAGATGGCCTATGTCGCGGCGGAGGTAAGGAACCCCACGCGGAACATCCTGCGGGCCCTTGTGCTGGGGACTCTCGCCGTTACCGCCATTTACGTGCTGGCCACTGTGGCCTTTGTACGAGGGTTGGGATTCGCGGGGGTGCAGAAGTCGGAAGTGGTGGCGGCCGATCTTTTGAGGATATCGATG
>NZ_JACIYL010000599.1 GCF_014359955.1 Thermogutta sp.
AATTTCTTTGGAAACCGCGGGCCCGTGCACGACCGGCCAGGAAAGAGGAGTTAAACCACAGGAAACGACCGCGAGCGAGCAAACCCTGGACCTCAACCTTGTCTCACAAGCCGTAGGGGGGTTTGCAATGGAAAGGGCAACACCCCCGGACGGCCCAATCACTCTCAATAGAAACGAGAGAGCAAAAGCGGCGAATATGGATGCTTCCTTTTCGCAGTCTGACGCGGAGCTTGCCATGGAAAGGGCAATCCCCACAGACAACCCGGCCTTGTACGAGAGACTAGCCGAGAAACGTTCCCGAGGGTGGCCGCCTAGAAAAAGCGGTGGCTCCAAATCCGGCTCCACGGTGGCTCCAAATCTGGCTCCGCAACCGACCGCAATAGAGCGCAATGAAGCAAAGACATCGCCGCAACTGCTGGAAAATAGGCAACTTATGCCTCTGCTTGTGCCGCACGACTTCTCTTGGCCCACTTCCCCATTGGGCGATGGCCGACTCGAACGGCCGACTTCCACCTTGTAAGGGTGGCGCTCTAACCAACTGAGCTAATCGCCCTCAACATCCTTCAGTCGCAATAAATTTCTTGCGTCAGCCTCTCGCCCTGAGCGAGCAAACCACCAGTCTTGCCCAGCCAAGGGAAAAACCTAAATCTTCCCCAGCCCAGGGCAGCACCCAATAACCCACCCCGAGGTCTTCAGCCCGTGGAGGAGCCGCTGGAACCCGCCCTCCGATGACGTGTCACACACCGAGTGCGTCACATGAGGTACATACACGGCGTATCGACGGACGGCCACCATCGGGCCCGCCTCGGGCATTTCATCAACACTCTAGAATTAATTTTGGCCGTCGATTTGTTCGGGGTCAACTGAGGCCGCGTGTGACTCATCCCCACTTGTGCAGAAAACGGCGAGAGGTCCAATCGACAAGATTGCTGGCGGACGTGCACCGGGACGTCGTAGCTCCAACCGCGGAGGTAACGGAGAATCGATACGGCAGAGCACAATATCAAGAAAACGGACACCCGAGCTATGCCCAAACAGCGTCTTTTTTACTACGATCGAGCCCTCAAACTCCTGCCGGTTGATCTGGCGGTGGACGCCCGATTTCGTCAGGCCCGCGCCTTTGTCTCGCACGCTCATGCCGATCACATTGCCCGACATGAATATGTCCTCTGCACGGAAGAAACAGCCGCTCTTTTAGACCATCGACTCGGTCCGCGGGCCGTCCGCACGCTCCGCTATGGTGAGTCCGTCAACTGGGCGGGAGTGCGGTTGACCGTCTATCCCGCGGGTCACTGTCTCGGTTCGGCAATGCTTTTGGTGGAACACGCAGGAGAGCGACTCCTGTACACCGGGGATTTTAAACTGCGGAAGTCATTGACGGTGCCTCCGGCCCAGCCTGTTGCCGCCGATATCCTGATTATGGAAAGTACCTACGGCCACCCGATGTACCGCTTCCCTCCGGAGGAAATGGTTTTTCGTGACCTCGTGGATACGATTGCGAGGCTTTTCGAACAGGGGAAGGTGCCCGTCATTCTCGCCTACGCATTGGGCAAAGCGCAGGAGGTATCTCGCCGCCTCAGCGATGCCGGGTTGCAGCTCGTCCTTCATCGGCATGTGGCGGACATCAGCCGTGTCTACGAGTCATTTGGCGTCAATGTGGGCCGATACCGAGTGTTCGATGGGACGGTGCGTCCGGGTGAAGTGCTGGTTGTGTCGCCTGGAACGAAGCTGGACCTCGTCCACGACCGCACATGCCGCATTGCGGTGACAGGATGGGCTATGGACCCTTCCGCACGCTACCGGCTGGGAGTGGATATGGCGTTTCCTTTCTCGGATCACGCGGACTACGACGGATTGCTGAAACTGATTGAGTTGGTTCGCCCGCGTATCATCTATGCCACCCATGGGCCGGAGTGTTTTGTGCGGGACCTTCAATCGCGGGGATGGGAGGCGTACCTGCTCGACCGTCCGACACAGAAGACGTTACTGTGAAGCCCGCGGCAGTCCGCTGCCCTAGTGTGCAACCTTTTGATACACGATCACGATCACCTTGCGCGCTTCTTTGGCCACCAGCGAAAAGCCCTTCTCCATCAGGGATCGGCCTGTTTGCGTGAGGTGCCCTGGAGAGACTGCCCGCGGGATCATTCCCAGAGTCATTTCTGCGACCGCTGGTGCCCGAGCCCACGCGCATGTTGGGATGACGCTAACCCACATCGCTCCCAGGGAACGAATTGGCCGGCATAACGGAGAACGGCAAACGAGAGTCTTTCCCGGGACGATGCTCTGCCAGCCATTGCTCGCGGGCTGTGAATTCATCTGGAGTGGGTCTGGGTTGGCCAAGGGCGAGCGGTCCCAAAAGCACCAGGGCTCCCATCAGGGTTGCCGCAGTGAGCGTATGAGATGTGCGCACAGACAACCTCCTCTGCTGTGCGGGCCGCACGGGATGATCAACTTCAGTGTCATAGCGAAACAATGCTCGGCGATGTGCGATGGCCCCGCCAATGTGCTTGCTTGCTGCGATTATTCCTCGGGTTCAAGGATTTCAATGTCCTTGAACATCACGAGCATGTCGTTGCCGCCGTGGAGCTGGAGGGCGAAATGTCCTTCGCGGCGGCCGGGATCGTTTTTCACCTCGGCGGTTTTCACTCCATTCACCCAAACGGTGATGTCCCCACCTTTTGCCGCCACAATCATCTCATTCCATTCGTTGGGCTTGAACGCTTTTTTAACGACTTCCGGCGGGGGCTGAACCACCCACGCCCGGCCATTCGTTTCATAGAGGCCACCGGTGTTGGCGTCGGCTGCGATTTCCGCCTGGAAC
>NZ_JACIYL010000006.1 GCF_014359955.1 Thermogutta sp.
GCCAGGCCCCCTTCCGACGGCCTGGCAAAGTGCGAATCCCGAATGCCCGGGTTCAGCGACGGTATCGGGGCAGCCGCTTTTTAAATTCTCCCCAGGGCAGGGTGTTGACAACGTCTTCTTTCGTCAATCCGCCCCGGCGTGCCTGGAGGACGCCGTACCGCATTGCCTCAAGTCCATTTATGCTATGCGCATCTGTTGAAATTGCAATAGGGACACCATACGCTTTGGCGGCCGCACACGCCACGTCGTCAAGGTCCAAACGCCGCGGATGCGCATTGAGCTCCATCATCTTGCTATAATCCCGTGCCGCCCGTAACACCGCGTCGAGATCCACCTGGTACGCCGGGCGCTCGAGAAGTAACCGACCCGTTGGATGAGCAATGGCACATACAGCAGGGTGCTTCAGAGCTCCGATCATTCGTCGCGTGATTTCCTCCCGAGATTGATTCTGGCCAAAATGCACACTGGCCACCACCCAATCCGCCTGATTCAACACCTCGTCGGGGAGATCCAGACGCCCGTCTTCGAGGATGTCCACCTCAACCCCCTTCAAAATCCGAAAGTTTCGCCATTTACCCGCCATCTGATCGATCGCCTTCCACTGGGAAAGAAGCCGCTCGGGATTCAAGCCGTTGGCCACACTGACGCGCTGGGAGTGGTCGGTGATCGCGATATACTGATATCCCTTTTTCCTGGCCGCCTCGGCCATCTCCTCAATCGTCGCCAGGCCGTCCGACCACGTGCTATGCATGTGCAAATCGCCTCGGATGTCGTTCAGCGTAATAAGTTCGGGAAGTGACCCGGCGGCTGCCCACTCGAACTCCTTTCGCCCTTCTCGAAGCTCTGGCGGGAACCACGGCAGCCCCAACGCCCCGTACACCTCTTCCTCTTCGCGTCCAGCGATGCGTTTATCCCCTCGAAACACCCCATACTCATTGATCTTCAAGCCCAGGTCTTTAGCCATGCCCCGCAAAATAACATTATGCTCTTTTGAGCCTGTGAAATACTGGAGAGCCGCCCCAAACGATTCTTCCGGCACGACCCGCAGGTCCACATGAAGCCCCGTTTGCAGCACGACCGACATCTTCGTATCGCCGCGAGCAATGACGTCTCTCACTGCCCGATATTTGGCCAGTCGATCCATGACCGGATGGGGATCGTTGGCAACGGCCAGAAAATCAAGATCACCGACGGTATCCTTGCCACGGCGATAACTTCCCGCCGGGGCCAGGCGGCGTAATCCCTGGGTTCCCTCAAGATGGGCGAGAATTTCCTGCACAATCTGATCCGCATCACACCACAGAATGCGTTGGGTAGCGAGAAGGGCCGCCTCTATACCCTTGAGTATGTTCTCCTCGGTCTTCGCCCCAAATCCCTCTAAATCGCGGATTTTATGCTGAAGACACGCTTCGCGTAATTCCTCCAGCGTTTTAATCTTCAGCTTGTTGTAAATCGCGGCGACTCGTTTCGGGCCCAACCCCGGAACCCGCATGAGAGTGAGCACACTCTCGGGTATCTGGGCTTTTAGCTCTTCCAGAAGTGGCAGAGAGCCCGTCTTGACCAGCGTCGTGATCTTCTCGGCCAAATCGGCCCCAATACCGGGCAATTCGGTCAGAGCATCGGGGCCTGCCCGGGCCAACTCGGCGACCGGCTCGGTAAGTTCGCTGATTGTCCGCGCTGCTGTTCGATAAGCCCGGACCCGGAACGGATTCGCTCCCTGAAACTCTAAAAGATCGGCAATTTGCTCAAAAACCGCCGCAATCTCCGCGTTTGTCACAGCCAGGACAACTCCCAGAAATCTCAGAAACAAAAATCCACGCCTGGAATGCCAATAAAAAACAGACGATTAATATCCGGTGCCTATGCTTTGATGGTTCTCTATGAATTTGGCTACATATGAAGCTCAACGATATCGCGATCCTGCAACACGTAGTCGCCTTTGACCACCGTTCCAGGATGGACCGCCGAACCCCACACCCTCGCGAATTTCAGGTTTTTCGCCAAATCCTTGTGGATTTCTGCCGCCATGTCAGCGACGGTGCTGCCACGGCGAAATGTAAACGGCCGTTCCAGATCCGGCTCTTTCGCAGAAGGTGGCTTGGCATACACGCGGACAACATCCAGGGCCTTGTAGATAGCTTCCCGCAGCGGCTCCAGACCGATCCCTTTCTCGGCGGAAATCACATATTCCGGAAAATCCAGCGGGAGGAGCTCGTGAAGGAGTTCCAGGCGGGCCGACGCCTCTTCTATATCGATTTTATTCGGAACAAGAAACGCGCGAGTATAAGATAGCCCCACGTCTTCCTCGTCCAGGTAAGACGTGGCACTGAGACGACTCTTTGTTTTGTTGAGTTTTTCAATAACCTCCTGGCACTGCACGATTCCTTCATCAGTCCCCAGATCGACCATGAGCAGCGCCAAATCAGCACTCCGAATAAGCCCATGCATGCAGGGATCAATAAAGTCCGCAGTAATTGGCGGAGTATCAATCAGTTGGACGAATACATCCTCCCATGGCATCATCCCGGGCAGCGGCATCTTTGTCGTGAACGGATAGGGCGCTACCTCAGGCGTGGCACGTGTCAGCGCTCGCAGGAGGGCACTTTTCCCCGCATTGGGTCCACCCAAAATGACAACCGTTCCGGCACCCTGGCGGGGAATGCGGAATCCCCGGGTGCGACGCCCCGTGCTCCGCTCTGTCTGGATCTGCTTTTTGACTTCACTGATTTTCCGCTTCAGCTCCGCCTGGAGCTTGTCCGTCCCCTTGTGCTTGGGGATTTCCTGAAGCATTACCTGGAGCCACTTCAACTCCTCCTCGGGAGTTGAAGCCCGCCGATATTCCTCCTCAGCCTTCAGGTACTGCGGTGTGAGATTTGCCGGCATCGCCGTCTCAACGTCCGTGATGAATCAATCACCCTCTCTTGTGAATGGCACCACCCAAATCACCTGCTGTCACACAAGGCATCCACCGATACGCGATATCGACCGCCCCCTCATTGGCGAAGTTCATTATTATCTATATCATGAATCAGTCCGTCGGGCCAGGGTCCGAATGCACCGGCTGACCACCCAGCGAATCGAAAGCCACCTTCACAAATTGCCTCGCCTTTTCCGCCCAACTCTCGCCGCGGACGCGTTGCCGTGCCGCGAGTTGCTCCGGATTAATGCCCGCTTTGAGACGGAAATCTACCCATGCTGCGAAATCCTCTGGTGTAGTCGCGATGTCCACGGCATCCGCCCACCTACGGGTGGCCGGTATGTCACAAACGACGACGGGTCGGTCCGTTGCTAAATATTCTCGCAGCTTTAACGGCTCGGATTCATCGACACCGGGCCCCCGACAATAGGGCATGATAAGAACGTCCGCGTGCCGTGCCAGAATCGGAAGCATGTACTGAGGAATGGATCCTGGCATTTTTACCCGCCCGATTCTGTCCAGCTCGGGATTGTGCGTGTTGACCGGTCCTACCAGAAGGATGGTGCCCCGCGGAATTCGTTTACTTATTGCTGCCACAATAGCCGTGTCTATCTGCCAGTTAATAGATCCCCAAAAAACAATCCACGGGCGGTCATACCGCTGCAGCCACTCGGAAATAGGCTCGCTGTCTGTTTCCAACGCCGGAGAAGACCACATCTCCCAATCAATCCCATGCGTGATGACGACGGCAGTTCTTCCGTATTCTTCTATATGTCTTTTTAAATGCTCATTCGCCGCAACAATAACGTCCGCGTTTTCGATAAGATGTGTTTCTAATTCCGTGATTGCCTTCTTGTCCATCTCAGGCCAGTTGTGAAAGTCATCCACGCAGTAATAGAGCCATCGCTCGACCTGCAAGATCCGCACGAGAATTGCCACGATCGGTATTGTTGTCACCACGACACGTGGCCTCGGAAGTCGCTGAACTGCCGGTGCAAGTTGCCACTTCAACAGCGCGCGATTGAGCGCTCGCTCCCACCGTCGTGTTACTCGGGGCCACATCACCGGATTGAGAACCCTGGGAGTCTTATTCGGAACAGACGACTTCCGCACAATCGGTGTGTTTGCCGTCGCATACCGCAAACTCAACCACTGCCCTATTTTTTCCATTCCCCGTCGAAAAGTGAATACATTTAATCGTGGTGGGCGCATCCCGATTGTATTGACCCACATCACGGGAAATTCGTGGAGTAGGTGCCAGAAAATATGCTGACAGCTTGAGGGATGCCTTCCCCAATCATCGGCAAACACAATGAATGAACCGGATTTGACTTCCGATCCTACCGGTAGTTTATCGTTCATACGCGGTCGCCGCACATTCGCCCCCAAAACCTACTGGACCAAGCGGCACCATCTCCTACCCTTGGGCCGAGTCCCGGGACCAATCGAAATCGAGGATTATCACGTGCTGGAAGAAATACACCTTTTTACGATCGCATCATACTCCGCAAACATGCGATCTTCTGAAAAGAGCGCCGCCGCCCGCTGTCGCCCCGCGTGTCCGAGCCTGGTTCTCAGTTCACAATCCGTGGCGAGTCGGCGCAGGGCTTTCGCTGTTTCCTCTGGATTTCCTGGCGAAACCAACAGGCCGGTCTCATCTTTCGCAACAATTTCCGGAACCCCGCCCACTTCCGTGGCAACAACCGGCAGCCCGACCATCATGGCCTCGATGATAGTGACCGGAATTCCTTCGTTGAGGCTCGTCAATAAAAAAATATCGCCCGCCGCCAAGACCTCCGGGACATCCTCGCGATACCCAAGGATGCGAACGCAGTCTTCCAGGTTCAGACTACGGATCGTACTTTCAATCTCGCTTCGCGTTGGCCCGTCACCCACAAGGATCAGTTTCATTGGAATATCGCGCAGATACCGAAACGCACGCAGCGCGGTGAGATGATCTTTCAGCGGATCGAACCTCGCCACATGAACCACCACGACATCACGGGGCGTCGCGCCAAGAGAATCCCGATAACTGTTTCTTTTTTCAGCACATCCATCAAACCGCCGCATGTCTACCCCATTATAGACAACGGATATACGTGAGGCCGGAAATCCTTCCTTTTCAACCAATGCGTGTTTGACCGCCTTCCCAACGGCAACAATCACATCATGGCGGCGGAGAAGAAAACGATTAAACAAGAAACGGCGTAATTTCTTCTTGTCTGGATAAAACCGCCCGTGCTCGACATAAACAACGGGAACTTTTTTTCGCAAGCCTCTGGCGAGTGCGGAATAGAAAAACGGCGTATACTGATGTGCGATGATCACCGCCGGCGTCCATTCCATCAATATACGCCTCAACCGCAAAACACATGCCCAGTCCAGCCCTGGCCTGCGGCCGATCACGGCCGTTCGAATCCGTTCGCGGCCAAGATGTCCTTCCAATGGTCCGCCGCTATCAATGAGAGCAAGTCCGACGGGATACACGGTCGAAAATCGCTGCGCCAATCGTACGGCCAGCACCTCTGCCCCCCCGTAGTCGAGACTGTGCAGCACCTCGAGAATGCACCGCTCGGACATCATTCACATTCCTGCGGTTGGCCAGAGCGGCGGGAGCGAAGGTTCCTGGATGTTGAGAACGCGCCGCACGAAATCCAATTTGACAAAAAGAAGTAAAACACCTATGACGAAGGTGCAGCCAAGAAGTACCGCCAACCCCTTCTGCTTATATAAGGCTTCCGGCTCGTTTCCAACTGCCGGCGAAATAGCGGCCTTCACATAGCCCGTAAAGCATGCTGCCAATAGAGGAATTATAATCACCAGTTCAACATGATAGCGGGCAATGAATACTCCCAGAAGAAAAGCCGTCATGGTCGCGTAGAAAAACATTTGCAGTACGATAGAGTCTTTTGTGTAAAACGCAAGCGACTTTCGGTACTGCGCTGCGTGCGCAGATGGCCCCAAACGCTCGATCTCAACCAGTCGCTTTGCTGCCATCAAAAATGCCCCGCCCATCCAGTAAGCAAAAATCAGAGAAAGCGGTGGCACGCGCGAAGCTAATAGGGCGAACCATCCCAGAAACAATCGAATTGGATTATTGAAAGCTTCGGCGATAATGTCGAGATATGGAATATCCTTCAAGCGAAGGGGTTTTACATTGTAGAGAATGCCGGAAGCCAGGAATACCAACGTTGTGAGGACGACCATCGTGTTGACAAGCACTGCTACTGCAAGTCCAGCGGCGGCGAATACCCCCCAAAGACACAGGGCCACTGTCGCAGAAATCTCTCCCGCAGCCACTGCCCGCATGCGCTTGGCCGGGTGATGAATATCGGTCTTCGCATCACACAGTTCATTTAAGATATAATTTGCGGAAGCAGCCAGAACAGCGATCAATACCGCCAGAAACGATCTGAATACCAGGAAATATATTGTCCCGGTAATGGGCGATAACTCTTGCAGGTAGAATACTGCCAGCGCCGAACCAATAAGCACGAATAAATTTTTCGGCCAGTAGTCTGGCCGGATCATCCGAACGACATTGACAACGAAGCGACGTGCATCCATCCTGCGATTATGCTCCTAAACGCGTGGTTCGTCCGCGGAGGCAGTGCCGCCCAACGAACTATCGCCTCTCTTAACCCTGTCTTCGGCATTCGCCTCTTGCGAACACGAGGCCAGTGACTTGGGCGTTAGCGACTTGAGAAGCAGCCGCTCCAATGGTCGCTTCCACTTCGTTATCAATCCTTCCCTGTCCGCCCCTCGCGGCACGACAAGGATAGTACGCACGCCTGCCCAACGGCCTGCCAACACGTCGGCGAAAAGCTGATCGCCCACAATCGCCACTTCTGAACGTGGAAGGCCCAGCTCGCGCAGCGCCCGGTGGCAGCCGAACGGAAGCGGTTTCATCGCCCGAGCTACGTAGGGCACGCCGATCCTGTCAGCAAGCCGCTTTATTCGCCGTTTTCCCCCGTTCGATAGAAGACACACATTTATTCCATTGTGCCTTATTTGATCGAGCCATTGCGCAACTTCCGGCGGAAGGTTGTTTGAAACATAATCTGTCAAAGTACAATCAACGTCGATGCAAAGTCCCTTGATATTCAGATTTTGCAAACATGCGGGGCGAAGATCGGTCACGCTTTTTACGTAATAGTCTGGCATCCACCACATCCGCATTGTATGTCCTGTATCCTGCGTTGTGCTAGATAATCACAATGATCTATCGGATCAAAGACACCCCTAGACAATAACGGTCGACTAATTACGCCATCGCCACAGCACGCGCAATAGACGGGCAAAAACCCAAGGATTGGAAATCCGCACCAGTAGCGTCAGCCAGCCCTGCGGGGTTTTTAGTTTTCTCCTCACCCGATCGCGTTGCGGCATAAACTCCTCGCGCGGCCAGAGCCGCCAGTCGTGGTGATTCCCACTAGGCGAACAGGTTTCCGAACCCAATTTTGAAAGGGCCAGGTGCCAGATTCCCTGCGTCAGAATAACGGCCGCGGCTCGCACATTGTACGGTCGTGGAAATCTCAGCAAGTCGCGCCACGCGGCCTCGGCCAGCAGGGCCGCCTTTTCGCGAAACCGGGCGGCCGTCTCCGGCGAAGCATGTCGGGCTGCGCACAGGAGTACCGTCGCTTTACGCAAATCCTGTGCCGCCCAGGCCTCGGTGGGATACTGCAACTCCTCCGGCCGGGCCAGATACGGTTTCTCGTTTTCCAGCATCCATTCTGCGTACTTGACCAGAGAATACTTAACATACTCACGCATGGGATCATTGTGCCTGAAAAAGCCCTTAATGCGTAAGTATTTCGCAAGAACCTCCAAATACATTGTGTAGGACCATCGTAACTCGGCATTTAGAAGGTCTAAGGCTTCGATGTTATCCTCCGGGTGGATCGTTCTTCTGATAAGTGATTCCGCGAAGTCGAGATACCTTTTTTCGCCAGTAAGCAGCCATGCGTCGAGCAAGGCATTGATTGAGTTAGCCGCCCCGCGCCCTGGCCCGTGATAATCGTGCGAGCTCGTCATCGTAGCAAGTCCTGTGGGACCGTTATCCAGAATACAGTAAGGGGTTTGCGATCCGTCCTCCATGGCAATCACCCAGTTGGCCAATTCCAGCACCGCTTCTTTTGCGCGGTCATCACCCCACAGGAGATAATATAATGTAAGGCCGCTTGTATAATTATGCTCGTTACACGGGCCACCTCCGTAGCCCTTACTTTGCGCATTATACCGTGAGAATGCGCGGTGTGTCGCCGTATAGGCAGTCCGATAGTGGTCCGTCATCCAGAACAGGCCGTGGTTGAATGTTGAACGATCCTGATCGGTGTGATAGATATCAATATCAATGATGTGATTTGCGAGCGGGACGATAATTTCGTCCCATCGCGGATCGCCACTGATCAGCCTGTGAAGAATACAACCATAAAGCAAGTCAAATTGATTGTTATAATGTGAGACGAGCGGGAGTCGCCCCTGGTAGTAAGTCTCTTCGTGATCCGCGTACGTATCCCCGAAATGCCGCCATCCATATTCATCGATCTTTTCCCGATTCGCCAGGATTCCCGTCTGCCCAAATGCGGCTTTTTCCGCGAATTCCGCTAATCGACTGGCCGTCCATTCATCTCTTCGCGGAAGCGGTGCCAGTATTTCGGGCACATCGGGCGGGATTTGTTCAAGTATAACACTCGAAAAGCACACTGCCGCTAGCTGCCTAATTAATACGCCTGTCTCTCCTAACTCACCATCTGGTTGAATAATCCACACATTAAACGTTTTCTGTTCCCCTCCTTGCAGTTCATGGAGCTGCCCCTCATATCCGGCCAGAAGACCTATTTGGATAGATTCTTTGGAAACGGCTATTCGCTTGGGAAATTCCTCCCAAAAGCGAGGGACCGTCAGGGCTATTGCTCCGTGGTCAGTCTCAGCAACGCACAGCGGTAAAATGCGATCACCTCTTTTTTCCTCTTTGCCGAACCGTAAAACGTAGCCTCGAAACGGCAATCGTACCTGGCCCCCGGCGTCAATATGATTTACACTGTGCCAGTTTTCCCCACCGCTCGATGCCTGAAATATGAACCACCGTTTCCCGATTTCATCACTATCGTGACTATCATAGTCCTGGATTGGTATCGAGTTCACAGCTGAGCAACGCGAACTATCAGCCCAATGCCATGTGCGGATTACTGCCGGCAATTCAATATCGAGCCCGAACTCGCCAAGCAGCACCGACCCAGGATCCCCCAAATCCCAAAGCCCCCCGCGATGCCGTGCCCGTCTACTGTTGCGGAGCGTAAACGTGATCAGCGTCGCATGAGCTGGCACGTAGTGGGTTATATGTGCAATAAATGTCACATGTCGCTTCGTCTTAAATCGGCCGCGAACAACTGCTTTCTCAACCGGACCACCGCTAATCCCTGGTTCACAGCCCGTGATCTCCAAGGGAATCCGCCGTGTTTTTGCATCTTTTATGTAAATCGACGCACTTACACGCGAATGCGCCCGTCCTATAAGCAGGCGTCCATTATCTACCTGTATAATAGAACCGTTCTCGCTTGAGAGCCGCGCTCGTTCACCAACCCGGAGACGGTTTTCCGACGTCTGTCTTAAGGCAATATCAACCACCTGCCTCGTGTCTTTCGCCCGCGATAGGCTCAACACTCCCTCGACAGCAACCCAACGACTCGAGCCATCCGGCCAAGTCGCCAGAGTCTCGACATGACAGCCGCAGTCACGCAGACCTTCTCCAGAAACAGAAGCAGTCAGCGGTTCCGCAAGACGTCCCTCGGGGACCGGCACACCACAGCGGAAAGGAATGCGAAGTGACTCCCCTACACAACTGGCAGGTATGTTTAGTATTAGTTTCGCCCTATATTCCTTTACTTTCACGTCTATAAACGCGCCCATTTATGCTGATTATTTTCGTCCATCACTCCCGCGAGCAATTATCAACCCTTTTTCTCGGTATCGCTATCGAGCGATCGCACAGCTTTTGCCGGAACCCCTACTGCCACTGTCCCATCCGGGATAGGCTGGCACACGACAGCTCCAGCCCCGACAATACATCTCGCCCCAACGTCCGCCATGATGACCGCACGCTCACCAATCCACGTCTCACAGCCAATCTGAATTGTTTCAAAACGACCCGTGTCAATCCCGTTATGTATCGTTACCTCAGTCCGCTCCCTTGGCACGGCGTGCTGATAGCGACCACTGGGAATGGAAACACCCGATGCGATACGAACATGATTACCAAGTCTTACACTTCCCAGTATTGAATAGGATCCTATATAGACAAACCATCCAACCTCAGCATCCGGGCACGAGAAAAAGCTTCCGAATTCGATTGTTACATCCCAACTGCATTTTTTCAGCGTTATAAAATAGTACGCCCAGCGCAGATAGACCCCCACCAGACCAGGAAACAGAGCGACGAACTGCGCCGGCCCAGCAAAAGCTTGTCTTCGCCCAACAATCGGTCTGGCAACCGCACTGAGCAGCACCAAAATAATAGCCGGCACGAGAAAAATAATTTGAATAGCGCGCTTGACAAGCCGTCTCATCTCTCGCGTTTGCTTTGTCCACCCCGGAGGTCACGCAACATTCACATTGATGCGATCATCTGCGACGCCCGTGCCCGCGATCTTTCAATGCCGGCCTTTTAATCTCCCGTAAATATTCCGTATGTACGTCACACACCCGGGCGACAAATAAGTAATACACAACAAGCAGAGGGCGCGGATACTCGGCCTGAACATGAGTGCCATCCAAAACGCTTTTCTTGCCGCTGTATGGTCTTGAAAATCGAGCTCAAAGCGACCCAGCAGGTCAGCCAACCCCGCAAGCCGTTTTCGCAACTTGCGTCTTCGTTCCCGATCAGACGTTGGGAGTCGCCACTGAAGAATTTTAATCTGCTCGCGCAGCATCAACCGCCGATTATTCGTGCCCTGCCCTGGGTGAAGCCTGAACACCGTCAGGGGTTCTTCTACAAATCCAAAGGGCGTGACCTGCGCCAGTCGCAGCCAAAGATCGTAGTCCTGAACCGAATTTCCTTCAATGCGATAGTCACAAAGGCCCACTTGAGCAAACAGTACTCGTCGAACAACAACGCTCGAATTACAGATTGCGTTGCCCAGGAGTAAACGGTCATAGCACCATCCGATATATTCCTCCGGTTTGGCCAGCGGATCCAGTGGATCGCAAAACGTCTGCGTAGAATCATCGAAATAAAGGGTGTTGGTGTGAACAAGGCCGCTGTCGCTGCGGAATAGTTCATCGACCTCTTTTTCTATTTTGGTTGGAAACCACCAATCATCCTGGTCAAGAAATGCGACCAATTCTCCACGGGCCTCGAGGACCCCTCGATTCCGTGCTGCCCCTACCCCCAATTGTGGCTGTTCGAACAATTGGATTCTGTCTTTATACTTGCGTAAAACGTTGCGGCTACCGTCTGTCGATCCGTCGTTGACAACAATGATTTCTAAACGCGTATATGTTTGGTTCAGAACGCTTTGAATGGTCGTCTCAAGATAGCGTTCGCCATTGTGGACCGGAATAACAACGCTCACAAGTGGTTCAGCCATCGCCGCGTCGCCGCGTCGCTCTCACCATGATTTCCTGAATTGTTCTGACATAGCGTTGTGCATTAAATTCGTTCAACACGCGCTGCCGCGCCGCCTGTCCCATTCGCTCTCGCAATACACGGTCCGTAGCCAGCATGGCCAAATGTTTTGCGATTGCGACATCGTCTTTCGGTGGCACAATAAACCCTGTCTTTCCATGATCGACTATATCGCGTGGCCCGCCTGAGTCAGTGGCGATGACCGGTAACGAAAAGGCAGCCGCCTCGAGAAGAACTAATCCGAAGGACTCCTCAGAGGAAGTCAACACCAACACATCTCCGGCCTGCAAGTATATGTCTATATTCTCTTTAAAGCCATCCACGATTACTTTTTTGGTTTTGGAGTCGTCTTCGGCAAGATCCCGCATCAACTCTCCCCTCAGGGGGCCATCACCTAGCATGAAAAGAATCGACTTGTCGTAAATGCACGATTTTCGGTAAGCCGAGAGCATAAGCCTCGGATTTTTTCGTGGAATAAACTGGCCAACCCAGAGGATGACAAATTCGTCTTCCGCTATTCCCAAGGTCTGCCGTGCCCGACGGCGGCCCTCGGACGTCACAGGAGGCGGAATCATCCGCAATGGATTCGGCACGACATAGATTTCGTGTAATTGTTCTTTCCTGGTGCTTGCTGAATACTCGCCCACACAGTCCTGAAAGACCTGATGAGCAGCGCGTGACTCAAAAATGATCGCATCGCTCCATCGTAGGATACACCGACAAATGACCTGCAGCCGCACCAGGCTGTGCCAATACGTCGCTGTGAGCATCTCGTGTACATGCCACACATGCGGAATGCCGGCACGTCTTGCCGCCAATGCGGCTTCGAAAATGACCGCGGTATTTGTGTAAACGAGATCAAAATTCTGTGCCTTCAACTTGCGTGTAAGCCACGCGATCCGCCAGGGGGATTGCACCAGATTGCGCCAGTACCAAGCCGAAGGTTCAAAGCCAATCCACCAACTCATCGTCACAACATTCGCAGGCAAGCCCAACACTCGGGGAGTATCGACCAGCGGCCCATCGCAGGCAAATAGCACCTCGGCATCCCATACGCTGCGGTCCATTCCCTTAAGGAGCACGTCCAAGCAGTATTCGGCCCCGCCAGGCTGGCCCGAGTGCGCCGCAAACAAGACCTTAGTCTGCCTCGATCGTACGTCCTCCAATTTTTCATTTCCTATTCTCATACCCCTTGAGGCTAACTTTCAAACATCCTCGTGAATACATCCTTTAACTTGTAAAGGACGCGCGGCGCGATAATCTCTTTTCGCACCTGCCGTGCCAGCGGGCTGAGTGTCCCTTCGTAGCTTTTTAGAAAACTCTTTAAACATCTGTATTCGTCCCATCGCCTCATGTATCGGGCCAGAACAGCCTGATGGGCGATCTGATCGATAAAACCTGCCAGAGCGGCTTCCACGTCACGGTCGTCGATCTCCGGACGCCGTTTAAAATATTCGGCCAACGCAGCGAAGCGACGAATGAGCATGTCAGGTTTTCTGCTCTGGCCTCCTTCATGAACTCGATATCCCGTGAGAAATTCGGCCGCCAACCGAATTCGCGCCTTCAGACACAGATCGAGGAAGAAGAGAAGATCCTCCCCATCCTGCGTCCATTCGGGAAATCGCACTGGCAACTCTTTTCTTATTATGATACTCGATATTCTAAAAGGATTGTGCGCAGCCACGTAAGGTATCGAATATCGCACTTCTGGTGCTACGTTCGAGACATCCACCTTTCCTTCGCACGTACCGAAGTAAAAGAAATTTGTATGGATGCAGTCCGTTTCATCATCGCAATAGACGGATTGTCGTTCCAACTTCTCGGGATGCCACACATCGTCCGCATCAAGAAACGCTATCCAATCCCCCGAAGCCGCGTTTATTCCCACATTCCGAGCTGCAGACTCACCCCGATTCGCTTGCGACAGGACAATAATATTCTCACCGAATGCTTTGGCGATGTCCGCCGAGCCATCTGTTGATCCGTCGTCAACCACAATAATTTCATGGGGTTTAAGCGTTTGGTTCAGCACCGACGCCAGGGCATCGGGCAGATATATTGAGCCGTTATACACGGGAATAACAACACTGATGCGAGGTTGCATACTCCTGGTGTGTGATATTCTTCAAAGATTTTATGGCAATACCGCAAACACAATGATCGCTAAGCAACAGCAGGCACCTACCACGTGTACCCGAGGGCGGCCAACTCCCTACCGGCAACGCGTTTGAAATTCCACCGCAACCACCAGGACCACTTCTTCCACCTTCCGACCGGCTGAAAATCCTTCGTTTTATTTACCGGCTGCCAATGTAACGTTTCTTTTTCTCCTTTAAAAAAAGTGGAGCCCCGCACCGGAAGAGCGTGAAATGCATCCCATGGATAGTCCCGCGGACAACAGCCGATAAACTCTAAGATCCTTTCCATCTCAGAGTCATCAGACAGTAACTCTTCATAGCGTGTGACAATTATTTGCCCTTGGTGGTGTGGTGAAACTCTATTGAGGAAATTCAAAATCGTCCGGGCATTTGCTGCCCAGGTTGTCATCCAGTAGATATAAGACCTGCCTGGAAATGCCCATTTTGCCGATTCAACGCAGTCGCGCCCGTCACGGACTATGATGATGAGAAGAGCATCGGGGAAGAGGGCGAAAAAGTTAACCAGGTTCCATGGATCTGGAGTCTTCGTCAGAATCCGATATCCGTCCGCAACATATGACCGCAAAAAGGCAAGAAGACCATCCCCGATAGAACGCAGCATGAGCCGCCTGCATTCGGAATAGGCCTCTGGCTTTTCAGTGAATCGTTTTTCATATTGCTCGTGTGCTGTTAACTGCACGTATTCAACGAGCATATTGGAATACTGAAGCAAATAGTCTTCATACAGCGGCACTGGTAAGGAAAAGCGTGATGTTAAGCAAATCGCATCGGCCAGAAAGTTCGTGCCCGATCTTCGATGAATTCCGACGATGAAGACCGGCCTCCGCATGCGCTCGCCATCGTCCTTCCAGACATGCCGGTGGGTCCAATCCGAATAGGTACTCACTACAGGGTCCGCCGAGACCGAATACTTCTCGCTATTTACGTTCTGACGTACCATTTGAGTGTGATCTGTTTCTTTGTTTCGCTTCTAACATCCAGCCTAGGAAAAACGCAAGCTCATATGCGGTACGAAAGCGTTGTTCCGGATCCCGGGAAAATCGAGTCGCAAGCCACCGCCCTAGCCGAACAGCCGCTTCCCGAAACATCCACCGAGGCCGACCGAAAAGGAGGGAGCAGGAGAAGTCACTCCGACTTCCCTCCAGACGCCCCATGTTGAACGCGCGGCGCAACACCCATCGCGGGGAGCAGCGGTCGCGCGGCACCCAATGATAGACGATTGCATTTTCTAAGTACACGGGATTAAGTCCCGTGGCGATCAACCTGCGCTGAATGTCCTCCTCATCACCGACTCCGGTCCGCCCTGGTCCAAGGTGCTCATCGAATCCCCCGCATTTCAAAAGGTCCGCTGCCCAGGCTGCCCAATTCGCCCCAAGGAAAAATGTATTTGTCGCATCGGTTCCCTCGCACTTAGTCCAGCCAGTCGCCGAGCGCGGCAAGTACTGTCGCAACCATTGCTCCGGGGGCCGTTCGTAGTCGATCCCAAGAGGCCCCCCGTAAAATTCTCGCCCCACCAACCCTGCCTCAAAGACCTGACGATACGCCAGTACAGCCTCTTTTGTGACCCGAACGTCGTCATCCAGGAACCATATGAACGACGTGCGATACTTATTTATTAGTACATTGAGCGCATGCGTTTTGCCTCGCCTTTTAAGGCTAATGTATTCGATCTTGCAATAGGACTTATATTCGGCAGTCAACGGCTCAGCCCATGTCGAGCCTCCGTTTTCAGCAATGACGAGCGTCGCACCAGCCTCACGGATGCCAGCCTTAATGAGATGTTCGACAGTCCGACGCAGCAGCGTGTGTCGCCCGCACGTAGCAATCGCGACTATCCATTCTGCGCTATTCATGTAAGCGTCAATTCATTACTATCCTACAGGAATTTAGACCAAGGCGCCACGATCCTCATGCATATGGTCTACCGAATCGAATCCGACCACATGTCTGTACGCCTCTTTGACTACTTTACCGATGCTGCGACGATCGCACCTGTTCTTAATCGTCTCCAGGTTGATGGTTGCAGCAGAGTCGACCAAGTCGTCCCGGCATAATGCCTGGCGCACGGCCTCCGCCACCGCGTAGGGATCTTCCGGAGGCACGATGAAGCCCGTATATCCATCCTGAATCCATTCATGAGCAGCCCCCGTGTTCGACTGAATGGGGAAGGATCCCATCAACATCGCTTCAAGTAACGATATGGCAATCGAGTCACTGATACTCAATCCTATCGACAACCGTGCCCGGCCGTGCCAGCACAGCATCTTCTTGTGCGGAGTACGGGGCGGAATAAATGTGACGTTTATCCCGACGTCCTGCGAAAGTAATTCTCCGGCAATGTGCACTGCCTCAGGATCGCGCCCACCTGTGTAAATCGCTACTTCATATCCCTGTAATACCTCCCGGCAAAGACGCAAAGCGTATATTGCCGTAAGTGCACGGCCTGCCCAGTCTTGATATCCTTTCAACAGAATCATTTTTCGAGCCGACACGGGGCCCGGCTGCCGGAGTTGTATTGCTTCTTCCACATCAAAGCCGCCAGCGACCGGCACCGGAGGCAAAATCTTGGAGGGTGGCACGCCCCACGCTTTGGCCAATTCCACATCGCGCGCACATTCGCACCAGTAATAGTCAATACTCGTTAGCACTTTAGATAATCGCTCTTTATGGCGTTCCAACCTTCCAAACAGAAATAAATCGCTTCCCCAATTCGTAGCAATCCAGATGGGAAACGGCCGCTTGCAAAACTCTTTGGCTGCAAGCGTCAGATAACCCCCCAAATGAAGCCCAAGCGAGTGCACGATATCCGGCCGCAATCGGTCGACTGCCCGCGCCAATCGCCACGCCTGATTGTCAAATTGCGGCGCAAGACAACATGCCCATTTTTCAGCGCGATAGAGGCCCCGGCTTAACGGCCAATCGAACCCCCACGCGGAATAAAACCGATCTCGAAGAGTGACATATTCCGGTCTATTTATCACAAACCTGTTTTCCACGTCCAGGATCGTCACGGGAGGGGTTTCAGGACGAATATAGTACAGCTCCGTAGGGAATAGAAAGAGTTCCCATGGCTCATCACTCAGTTGGGACATCCACCTGGCCGTGTGAACGCTTCCGCCAGGCGCAACAAAGAGAATTCGCATGATGCTGACTTATCCTGTGGGAATCCCGGTCACCAGTTTCTATGCTTGAGCAACAGGAGAAACGCTCTTACTCCTCGCATCAAATGTTCCCATCGGCGGTGCCATCGCCATACTTCATAAGGGATGTTTTCACGTGCGGAGAGCAAAAGAATCCAGTCGCGGCCTGTCGTGGCCACCAGTCTGTGTGCGACGGTCTGAAAATCTGTCGGAGACCATTGACTGACATGCCTTTCGAAGGAATTCCCCAATACGTCACCTTGTTCACGGACCGTGATCGGCGTGCAAAGCAACACGAACCGCGACTTGTTCAGACTGATATTCAGTAGTTTTTCCGCATATTCGCGAGTAAAATGCTCCCAGACGTCCAGCGCCACAATCAGATCGACATCCGGAAGGCTTGGCAGAACAGAGAGAGCATCCCCAATATATACCTGATCATAGGCGTATTCCCAAAGTGTATTTCGGTATTGTTCAAAGGCTTCAATACCGTAGATCCGCGTGGTCCACGAGTCTTTATGATATCGCTCGTTCCAGATATCGGTGTACTCCCGCACAAGAACGCCTGTTTTGCCATGCCCCACGCCAATATCTATCACGCTGGACGGTTTGATGCGCAGGATGATGTCGTGCACAATCGAGAGCGTCCGCGGCTCACTTGTGGGCATCAGCGAATCCTTTCCCAATCGCAATGCGGTGTTACAAGGCCGACTGTGGTCATGATATCTGAACCTCTCAGGGGATGATCCTGAAAGACATCGAACGCTATGATCCGGTGGCGATTTTCGAATTCGCAGACTCCACGCTCCGCCACAACAATCCCCACCTCATAACGTCCTGCAGAAAGAAACTCAGAAGGAATATAGCACCTCAGCACGAACGGGCCTTTTTTATCTAATATTCGATACGATTCTGGTTGCTCGAAAGAATGTGTCCGAAACAACAACAAGCCGTCAATCGTCCTGATATCAAGAGCAACGATATATCGTCGTCCCCCCTCATTGACCGTTCCTTCTATCTCGAGGACCACGCGCTCGCTCCGCGGGAAGAGGGTCGTTATATCCCCATTTTCGCTGAGCACTCTAACCCGCGAAACCACAATCGGCATTGCGGGATCCATTGACAGGCTACATTCCCCGGAAGCACCATGCGACAGTGCTCGAGCCAGATACGCCTCTACGACTTCCGTGGGCGGGCCTTCCCTGACAATAGAGCCCCGCTCCAAAAGGAGAACGCGATGACATAACTGCTGAATGGCCCGCATGTTGTGACTGACAAAGATGACCGTTCTCCCCTGGCCGGCGACGTCGCGCATTTTCCCCAGACACTTGGCTTGAAAAGCTGCATCGCCAACAGCCAGAACCTCGTCGACCACCAGAATGTCAGGCTCAAGGTGGGCCGCCACCGCAAATCCGAGGCGAGCAAACATGCCGGAACTATATCGTTTGACAGGTGTATCCAGAAACGGCCCAATGCCCGCGAACTCAACTATATCGTCAAATCTCTTGCGAACCTCGCTCATTTTCATTCCGAGTATCGCCGCGTTTAAGTAGATGTTTTCTCTTCCTGTCAGATCCGGATGGAACCCCGCGGCAATTTCGATCAGAGCGCGAAGTCGCCCGCGAACCATCAAACGGCCAGTGGTCGGGCGCAAAATTCTGGCCAAGATCTTCAATACAGTGCTTTTTCCAGCCCCATTTGCTCCCACGATTCCCAGAACTTCTCCCGCATTGACGCTGAAGCTCACATCTCGGAGAGCCCAAAACCACCTGTCCTCGCGCCGGCTATCAGACTGCCGGAGGCGACGCAGCGTTCCGGGGATCAGGTCGCGCAGCGTATCAAATGATTCGCCGCGGCGGAACTTTTTTCCGAGATGTTCGACTTCGACCACCGGGAATACCATATCTGAAACCCGCGTTACTTCGGACTGAATCGTAAGAGGTGTTATATTACTGTGTCACATTAGACATATTCCGCGAACACGAATTCCATTTTATGGAAATACCGCCAGGCCCATAAAAAGCCTCCCAGGCTTATGACAGCAGAATAGATCAAAAATCCGATATGCCACGTTGTGAACCGCAGCCCATCATGCCCTTCTGTAATCACCGGAAGCAAGAGATTATGTTTTTCTATAATTGCCAAACGCAAGGCCTCCAAGATGGGAGAGAGGGGATTGAGCATCATAATGAACGAGCCGTGCGGGCCGAACAGCTCTGGTTCATAAAATACGGGCGTGAAGAATATACCGAATGTAAGCACAATCTGCACAATATACTTCACATCCCGGAAAAAAACGTTAGCACAGCTAAACAGAAGCGCCACCGTGGTCGTCATGGCTACAAGGAGCAGCACGACGGGCACAGCCCATAACCACTCAACGGAAATCGATATATTGGCAAAAAACGCGAGCAGAACAAGCAAAAATCCGCCGCCGACGCACGTATCAATCCATTGTGTTATCACCGCAGAGAATGGAAACAATTCTCTGGGAAAATACACTTTCGTCACAAGTGCCATATTTGATACCAGGCTGTTTGCTGCGAACCCGATGGAGCCAGCGAAAAATGCCCATCCCAGTGCCTTGATAGACATCCCTGCTACGCGAGGTAAATCGACATTGCCACCGGAGGCATGAGCCAGCGCGATTTTCACCAGGCATCCCGCGGCCACGATCAGCAGCGGCATCAATAGTGCCCACGCGAATCCCATGATGGCCTGCTTGTAGCGAATCCGAATATCGCGCAGAACGAGCTGTCCGAGAAGTTCGCGATAGCTGTAAATTTCCCAGATCATTTCTCGCCACACGGCAAAGCCGGTCAGGTGCTCGTCCGCGGACCAAGTCCACACCTGGTCGCCTCTATCCACACTCTGGGCGGGTGAACCGTCCGGCCCACGAATTTCTGGAGGATCATGGACAAGCTGCTTCTGACCGTCGTGAATTACAGCAGTCTCAGATTTATCGAAAGGCCTCTCGTCATACACTGGCATATTCATTCGCATGCTCGTGGAAATTAACAGTATCCGGTTCGAGGCGATACTCCCATTCCCGTGTGTGCACGCGCAGCAATGCGGCGCCCAGCAGAACGGTATAGTAGGGAATCTCCAGCCACACCACGCTGATAAAACTGACAGCGACGGCGAAACCCACAAGTGACGCGATTACTCCCCGCGCCATGTACAGCGACCAGACGTCGAGATTATGGCATTCCTTTACCAACTTCCTCAGCCTGTAAACAGTCAGACCATAGAACCCGCCCAGAAGTAACAATCCGGGCACGCCCATCTCGGCTGCCGTTTCCAGCCAGAGCGAATGTGCGTGCATGCGCGGAAGTCCCATCTGTTGCGATCGCAACGGCCAGTGGTTGGCCCCTACCCCGAGAAACGGGTTTTCCCGGATGCTTCGAAGGCACGCCGTCCACTGTTCCACCCGGCTACGAGCTGAGCGATCGCGCTGTTCCGGATCGACAAACGTGGTCATGAAGCGCTGTCGAACTTCCGGCCCTGCCAGACGCAGCGCGAGCAGAACGGCGAGAATCGAAATCACTGTCGTTTTAAAACTTTTGGGAATAAGAATAAACGCCGCTATGCCCCCGGCGATGAGTCCCAGCAGTCCGCCTCGCGAAAACGAAAACATAATCGTGTGGACCATGAGTGCGGAAGCCGCAAAGGCGATGAGCTTGAGAGGCCACCGAGTCTCCGCCAGCCCAAGGAAGAAAGCCAGCAGTGCCCCGACCACCATGGCGGCCGCGATACAATTATTATCGAAGCCGCCGTACGCTTCCAAGACAATACGATTTACTCCCTGATAATAGCTGCGGTTAAAATCCAGGGCCAAATATCCCTGAGTGGCGACAATCACCCAGGCCAGCCACCGCACGTGCTCCTTCTTCTCCATCAAGGTAATCCCCACGAGAAACGGCAAAGCTATTTTAAGCAGGGATATCAGGAAGTTTTTGACAAGAATCGGTTCCTGAGCGAAGAAGTATCCCACACCAACCCAGGTGACGAATGCGAGCAACATCCCAACGACGATACTTGATCGTCCCAGGCGCCAGTCGCCGAATCCTCGAATGCCCCAGCCGACAAGCATCCCGATGCCCACGATAAAACTGTAGCGTCCGGGGCCGCGCGCCCCCACTGACCAGTACCACAGGGATTCGGGCTTTAAAATGGCATAGTGAATGTATATGAATAATCCAATCAAGGGATAGAATAGCGAGAGCGCTGCCCCCAGATACGTTAGCAAGTAAACATAGACCAGTCCGCGCATCAGTCACCGCTACTTGTGATGGAGAGGAACCGTCAAAGCATACGCCTGAGTCTCAATCCTTCAGCCAATACCGGAATATGCACCATATTGCCCGAATTGCATCGCGAAAACCAATCTTTTTACCCTGTTGATATGTGCGCCCATAATAACTGACGCCCGTCTCGTAGATTCGATACCCCCGTCGAGCAACTTTCGCCGTGATTTCGATTTCAATTCCGAACCGATTTTCCTTGAGCGTGGGCCTGATCGCCTCAATAACCTCGCGACGAAACGCTTTGTGACAGGTTTCCACATCGGTGAGGTTGAGATCGGTAAACATATTGGAAAGTGTTGTAATCGTCCGGTTGGCAACGTAGTGCCAAAAGTACAGGACGCGATGCGGTCCCTCGGAAATAAATCGAGAGCCATAGACCACGTCCGCAACACCTTCCACGATTGGTTGAATCAAACGGAGGTGCTCAGCCGGATCGTACTCCAGATCGGCATCCTGGATCACCACAATGTCGCCGGTCACATGAGCAAAACCGGTCCTTAAAGCCGCGCCCTTGCCTCGATTGCGCGGGTGCCGGAGAATCCGTACAATGTCGTTTCCCTCCCATTGTTTCAGTTTCAGGGCAGTATTATCAGTGCTTCCATCGTCTATGACAATGATTTCCTTGGCGACCGGAACCTGGCAAATCCGGCGGAGTATCTCATCGACCGTATTTTCCTCATTGTAGACCGGGACAACAACCGAGAGTTTTACATGAGAAGGAACGTCATAGACACCAAAACGCCTGCCCAACGCCTGCCATAACAGCCACCGGCGGTCATTCTGTATGTTCTGACTAATCTCGCGTCCACAACATGGACAAAAAGTCTCACAGTCCATCGTCGGAGTGGTTTCCGTTTATTATTTATGAGCGATGCACCACTAAAAATTTTCCTTGTGTTACAATTGTAATAACTCGTCTAGGGCCTTGAGTTTTTCCGGCCAAGTGTGGTGCCGCACAATATAGTCACGGGCTGCATGTCCAATCGCCGTACGCAAAGACGGATTGTCGATAACACCGGCAACCGCGTTTATCCATTCCTCGGGCGAATCAGCTTTGAGGACATGCCGTCCCGGCACAGCGGAAATGCCCTCCAGAGCGGGAGAACTTGCGACCGTTGCGCACCCCATCGCCATCGCTTCGAGAACCTTGTTCTGGACACCGCGGGCCATTTGCAAAGGAACGATCGCAACGGCTCCGGACAGAAATGTCCGAACGTCCGGTACGTCGCCGGTGAGGAACACGCGAGGGACGCGTGCCACCGCAGCTTTGAGTTTTCCGTCAGCTCCCGCGCCAACGATGTAAAACTCCAGATTGGAAAAACGTTGAGCCAAAATCGGCCATACTTTGTCTATGAACCAGATGACACCATTACGATTGGGCGGATAATCCAGCGCACCCACAAACGTCAAGCGAGGATGGATTGGTGGTTCCCGGCTGTCAAAGTTTGGAAAAAAGTAATCGATGTCCACCCCGTTTTCCACGACCGCGGTGTGCGCATGCGGACAAAAGGAATTGTAAAGGTCGCGTTCCGGAACGGTTGCCAAGGTGACCCAGGACGCGAGCGCAGCCACGCGACACTCCACACGGCGCAGTCTCACACCCTCCACGCGATACAGCCATCCGAGGGGCCTCGAACTTGTTCGTGAATAGTCCAGCCATTTTTGACTATCAACATCCACAAGATCGACAATGACCCCATCCTTGCCAAAGTTTCTGGGTATATACTGCACCATACTCGAGCAATAGACGATTATCACGTCATAGCGATAACGGCGGCACAAGGAGGTGATTTCTCGCGCTAACTTGCTCGACCGAAAAGCGCCTTGGGTTGCAGTCGCGCCCACTGAGAGGGACAAAATCGCCTGCGTCCACCGCTGCCAGGGTGGAATGACCGACCACGCCACGTTGTGGCAGCGTGCCCGGAGGGCCTCCTCTGTCGCCGTGGACAGGGGCTCGTCCGCCAGGAATGCAACGTCCAGATCACATCGCTGAGC
>NZ_JACIYL010000060.1 GCF_014359955.1 Thermogutta sp.
GACTTCCTCGGCAACGTTTCGTAATGATAGTTCTCTCACACGGGTCGTCTCACCCATCGGAGAACAGCAAACCCACGCGGGTTGGATTCCCCTGGGGCGGGATACCGCGCTCGAACAGCGAATCATTGAAATGATTGGGGCTCGATTCGGTCTGCTTCCTGTTCCCGCCGCATCAACGCCGCCGCTGGAGGATATCAACATCCCGACTCAGGGCGGTCAAGTCATTCAGCAGAATCCGCTCCCGCCGTTGCAGCCGGTTCCCGGAAGAAACCCATGATTCGGGGTACGGTGTAGCGTCTGGCATCTGCGGGGAAAGATGCTCAGAAAAACCGATCTTCACTGCTGTGCCCCGCCTTTTGTCGATCAGGCTCAGGAAGAGACATTGTCCAGTGGTCCCTCGCGACCTGTGGGAAGTGGCTCGGGAGACACCTCGCCGTTGACGAGCCGGGCGAACGTGGGAGCCGCCGGCACGGATTGTGAGCGGAAAGCCGTCGGCTGTGTGGTCTCATTTGGGTTACTCGAGGGGGACGATGTCGCTACCGCCGCGCAGGGCAACCGAATGGTGAAACATGTGCCTTTGCCCACCGCACTTTCCACCCGAATGCGCCCGCGGTGCGCCTCGATAATCTCCTTGCAGGCAGAGAGTCCCAGGCCTGTTCCCCCCTTTCCACTGGCATCTGGGCCCGTCTTGGTTGTGAAGAAGGGATCGAAGATTTTGGGCAGGATTTCTGGCGGGATCCCCGTGCCGTAATCGCGGATTTGAAGATCCACGAACTCCGAACCGGGGTCGTGATGGAGTCGGATGACCAGGCGTCCGCCCCGCGGCATGGCCTGTCGGGCATTGGTCAAAAGGTTGAGGAGCACCTGCTGAATCTGACCCGGGTTGGCCATTACAGGTGGCACCTCTTCCATGGCCACTTCCACCCGGATGTGGTATTTGTTCATCTCCCGTTCCAGAAGGAGCAACGTGTCGGCGAGCAGTTGGCGGAGATCGGTTGGCTCCATGGTGTTGGAGCGTCGCCGTGCCATGCCCAAGATCGTCTGTGTGATCCGTGAACCCCGCGTGGCAGCGGCGAGAATTGCATCAAAGGCTTTGTCTCGGGTGGCATCATCGCGATGCCGCAGGCCGTGCCGGGCCCAGTTGATGATCGTGGTGAGGACGTTGTTGAACTCGTGGGTCGTCGTGCCCACAAGCTCCCCCAGGGCAGTGTAACGTTGGGTTTGCAGAAGTTGTTCTTTGAGAAACGCGATTTGTTGCTCGGGTGGAAGTGATTTCAGGGTGTTTTCGTCCACGGAAGTGCCCTTGCAACAGAGTACCACAGTGACTATAGACTGCCTTCGAGCCGTGTTTTTGCGGGTGTTTCTGGCGAACGACTACCCGATTCCACGCGCCTTTTCAGGAAATTTGGCCACGTGGCAACACGGCTTCCCCACCGGACACAAGAGATATTGCTATAGAGTTCATCGGCTGAACCGTACCCGTTTCACAGGAACAGTTTGCAGTACGCAAATAGATCCGCCAGGTTTTACAGTTTCTCGGTAGCGGGGAATCGAAAGCATGGATGGAAGCGATGTTCTGCGTAGCCTGGACGAATTGAGGAGGAGATTAATTGGTAAAGGCTGGGCAATAAGAGAAGAATGGCTTAACGGCAGGGGCTGCCATATGTGCGAAATTCGGGGACAAAAGGTCGTCTTTGTCGATGTCAGCCTGACCCCCCGAGAACAGATGGTCCAACTCCAGGAAATCTGCTCGGCCCTGGAATCCTCCGGTCATTCGGTTGAAGAATTGGCCAGACCGGCCTGAGTGAGCTTCAACAGACGTGGCTTTCCCTTGTAGCCGCCGCATGGGCGGGAGTGTCTTTGTATAGTCCATGGTGCAGAATGTACATCTCCACGGCCTTGGGGACACGAAACCGAATGCTTTTCCCGGAAGCCACCCGGGCACGGATCTCTGAGGCCGATAATTCAATTTGGGGCATGTCCACCTGAAGCTGGAGAACTCTTTCGAACCGGCTGGGCTCCATCATCGCGCGGAGGCCATCCAGAGAGGGAAGGGGCATTCCTGCGCGGCGGACTCCGACGGGGATGGCGAGGCGGCAGATTTCCGCGGCCTCCCGCCAGTTGGGAAGATCGTTGAGCATGTCCGCCCCGACAAGCAGAAACAGTTCCGCCTGTGGAAACTGACCTTTCAAAAAGCGAAGTGTTTCCACCGTGTAACTGATTTCTCGCCGCTCAATTTCATACCGGCAGATTTCGAACCCCGGTTCACCCCCGATGGCCAGTTCCAGCATGGCCACACGATGTTCTGCCGGGGTGAGTGGCCGCTGGCGTTTGTGGGGCGGTTGCCCGGCCGGTATGAAGAGCACCTTCTCCAGGCAGAGCTGCTCCCGACAGCACTCTGCCAAAAGGAGATGTCCATAGTGCACCGGATCAAAACTACCGCCAAAGACTCCCAGACGCATTTGAACAGAGCGGTCCTTCTTAACACAGACGGCAGTTCATTCGTCCCCCAAAACAAAAAACAATCCTCTTCCCGCTGCAAGCCTCCGGGAAACCGAGGATTCGCTTCATTCTATCGTGGTCAGCAAGGCAGCGTCAGGACTGACCCGTCTACATTTTTGTGAGAACCTGCGCACTGCCGCGAGTTCGGGGTGCCGGGGGTAATTCATGAATTGCCCCTCCCTTTCAACCAGCGACGGAGGCAAGCCGCTGGAGCTCGGGCGGGAGATGGATTCACCAAACGGCGCAAGGTGGACCTGACAAGCCGGTCTCCCGGAGGAGAACTGCGGAGGGGAACGCGCCCGTTCCCGGGCTGGATCGGCTCATGTTTTCGGGAGCGAAGAGTCAACTCGGCAACCGTTGTTACGGGGCGGAACCCGCACAGATTTTTCCTGAGGGTTGCATCGGTGGGGGGAGCGCTCGTACAATGCCAATGGACGGTTGGTTGGGGAAAGTGGGGCCCGATTATGCCGGACGAGCTCTCGCTCATTCTGATTCCGCTCGCTGTGGCGGCGATCCTGGCGGCGCTTTGGCGACCACTCCGCAGGTTGCAGGCTCGGGCTGTGTTCGAAAAGGCACGCCGCCAGTTTCATCGTCAGCGCGAAAGCCTGGAGGCAAGGCTTGTCCGCCAAATTGCTGTTCCGGTGGTGGCGGGTGAGCTCGAGTGGGTGGATTGCGAGTTTGACGATGAAGTTCTCTATCTGAGGGAACGCGGCGGCCATCGGCTCGCTGCAGTTGTGCTGGTTACATTGGGAACGGATTCCGATTGGCTGCCCGCCAGTGAGGAGTCGCAGCGGTGTGGCGTGGCCATCTTCCGCTTCGACAAAGATCATTGGACCGTCGATCCCAAAGTGTATATGAATCTCACCCCGGAAGATGTCGTGCGCCAGTTTTCCGGCACAATGGAAGTCCTTTACCGCGAATCAACGCGAAGGCCGTAGAACGCTCGGTAGGGAGCTAGGGTGTGTCGGTCCGCCGGGGCGCTTTCATGGCAATCTCTTTGACAAGCTCCTCGACTTCTCGTGGATTGAGATACAGATTGACCAGCCGACGGGTCTCCTCGAACATCTTGTCGATCTGCTTTTGACCCACCGGATCCGGGCAGAACAGCCGCTGTTGTTGCTGCGTCAGCTCGCTGGAGAAAACCTCTCGGGATTTGAGCTGGAGGAGCTGGTCTCGCAACCGGATGGCCTGCTCCCAATCTCCGGCGGCAATCCGGGCGCGGAGCCGTGCGATGAGGACACTCCGCAAAGTGACGAGATCAACGAGCTGATCCTGAACACTCATGAGGTAACCCTCCGCCAGAAGCCGGGGATCGTCGTCAGGCAGGGCGAGTTCAGTAAATTCCGTTGATCCATCCACCAGGGGCACTTTCGCAAGCACCCGACGGCCATGCTTGACCCACAGGAGCTTCCATCCCGGTGGGTCCTCGGTCGGTATTTCAACCTGGCCGGCGAAGTCGGTGCGCCCCAGGAATTGTGGTGAGCCCTCACCATCCGGCTGGGCGAGCACTTCGTACCCGACCAGCGGTTTTTGCGAATCCTGACGATTCCGCAGGGAAAGCACCACGGACCGTGACCGAGGCGTCACAGCCCAGGCGAGAAGCTGCACCCTCCCGCGACGTCGGGCGCTGAGAGGGTTTTTCAGGCCAGAAATAATCTGGCAACTCACGCTCCCGTCCTCGGCGGGGGGCCCTTCCGGCGATTGCAGAATCGTCCACGGGAGGGGAACCACTGCGCGGGCATTTCCGTCGCGATCTTCATACCGAGCGAGAGCGAGAAACTGGCGGCGGGGCAATGGAGAACGTTCCTCCATCAGAAGACTTCCCTGGAGATCCAGGCGAACAGCCTGTTGTTCCACCAGGCGAATCTGTGCTACCGGGACGACAGCCCGGCGCACTGTTTCTGCGGCAGCCGCCAGGACACCCGACCAGGTTGGGGCGGTGTGCTCCACAAGCGGGCCCAGGCGTTCGACCCTCACATCCCAGTCGCGCGACACGACGTGCCAACCGAGCCCGGTTCTTTTCACCGCGAGAACCACCACTTTGTCGCGCAGGGCCACCTTCCGCCAGGAAGTCGGGGGATCAAAAGGGAGATCTCGGCGGAGTGCGGCACGGAGAATCGCCCGATCCTCCGCGGACGGGGGCGCCACAGACACGCGCCACGCAGGGCCCTGTTCGCTGGCGAGCCTCTCGCCAAGTTGGCGGCAGAACTCCTGCTCCAGGCCGGTGGAGGTGGCGATCTCCGGAGGAAGCAGGCAGATCACGTTCAGCCGGCACGGTACAAGTGTAAAAAAGCTCTGGCCGTAAACGACCGGAAAAGCACCAAGCCAAGCAAGCGCCGCTGCGGCGATGAGTGCTTCCCGCAGCAAACGTGTTTTTTCGATCGGTTGTCGCCTCATCATGTGGCCTGTCGACACGTAAAAGGCGAGTTTTATTTGTCGCCGAACGCCAACCGGATCCGGCAAATGTTTCCCCGAAGGACGCCACCAGGTAATCGGGGTGGCTGGATTGCGTGATGGCTCATCGCTTTTGCAAAACTGCCTCGATAAAGCCATATTCCCTCGGAGTGGCGAACTACCCGCCCATCGAGGAATCTCGTCGTTTTACGGGACCTCCGTCGGTTTGTCTGTGAGCCGGCCATCACGCGGCTAATTCGGGGCAAACTGCCAGGTCTCGACATTCTGGTAAAGGGACACGCGCGGCTCTTCCAATCCTTTGATTCCGGAACGGTAGGCGTAAAAGTCCACAAGCTGCCACAGTGGCACCACGGTGAGATCGTCATACACCCAGCGGTGCAGGTCGCGGAGACGTTGTCCCAACGTCGGCCAGTCTGCGGAATGGCCCAGTCCTGCAAGGGCAAGCTCCACCTGGGGCGAAAGATACTGCCGTTCGGGGATCAAACGGGTGATCAACCGGATAACGTCAACTTCCGGCTCCCAGATGGCGGCCTCCACATACAGGAAATCACAGTTCGGTGGTGGGGGCTGATCGGGCGACGCTTCCACCAATTTGACGGTCCAGCCTATCAGACGCCACTGCTCCTGAATCTGTCGGCAGGCTTCCCGGGCAATCTCGTGGGGAGGATGGGCGAGCACCACCTCCCGGGATTCCGGCGGTGGCAGCCCCCGTTTTCTTGCCACTTCCTGAGCCTGACGGAAAGCGATTTCGCTCAACGCCAGAGCGAGCGAAGGTTGATACTCGCGGGGTTTGATCTGCGCGTCATACGCATAACCGAGGGGATCGCCGAAAGATGTCCCCGCAGGGAAGGGACCACTGATGACCTGGCAGCCTGGTTGTCTCTTGCCTCCCAGCAGCGATTGGAGGATGCGGTCTCGGTCAATGGCGTACAGCATGGCGCGGCGAAAATCACGGTTGCCGGGCAAGGGCTTGGAAAGGTTGGGAACCAGCAGATGAACGAGCGGTACGCGATAGGTTTGCACAGTGACATCGCGGGCTTCGGCGAGCAGAGGGAGTTCCCAGGGATTGACGCGATCCACGATATCCACCTCGCCGCCGCGCAAGGCCCGCAAAGCGTCCCGGCATCGGGGAAAGGCGATCTCTTCAATCTCGGCCGGACCAACCGGGCTTGTCTGGTCGGAGGAAGTCCCCGCGTGAGAGTTGCGTAGAAAAACCCACCGCGATGACGAGGATTCTTCTGCGGCAAGCAGAAACGGGCCGACATCAGGAGAACGGTTTCCAGCGGAGGAAGCGAGAATCACCGCAGGCACCGGTACGCACTGCAGGAGAGCCTCCGGTTTGAGAGGAACAAATCGAAGATTGACGATGACCTCTTCGGGCGAGAAGACACGAATACCGGCGACGACCTCCGCCCACGGTGGGAAGTATGCCTCGTGGTGTCGGTCTGCGCGACTGGCCAGTTGCTGGGCGAGATCGTAAGCGGTGTAGGATCGCCCATCCGCAAATCGGGGACGCTCAGGCCGAAGTCGAAGCGTCAGCGTCTGCTTTTCAGCATCGAGTTGCCACCTGAGGAATGCGGACCGATACTCGCCCCCCTCTGGACCAGGACCCGTATATTCCACCAGGGCCTTGCGGATGAGTTGCCCGCAACGTCGGCTTCCCCAGTCGATTAACGAGGTGGGATCAGGCCGCGCACCTGGTTGGGTGATTCCCACCTGAAATCGTGGATAGGCTTGGCGGACTTCGGCGATCAACTGGTCAAGCCCGGGTTGTTGTGGCCAAACCTGCCTGAGCTTGCGGACAAGCCGGTCCGCCTGGCGGGCATTGCCCTCGGCGAGTACCTGCCGCACCTGCTTCTCCAGCTCGGCGGCCTCGGTTTGCCATTGCTGTCGCCACTTTTCAATGGCCGGGTGCTGGGGCAGAAGTTTCGAGAGCGTTTCCACCACCCCCCGTGCCGCGGCATATTCCCCTTTTTGCCATCGCTGGGCGACCAGCGTATCGACTGCCTGTCCGATCAAACTGGAGAGTTCCGGATGGTTCGGGTTAAGTTGGCTCAGGCGACAGAGGTCGGCAAATGCGCGCTCCGATTGTCCCTGAGCGAGGGCCGCCCGAGCCTCTTCGATTAAAAACAACTGCTCGACTTCGGCCAATCCGCTGACGTTAGGATGATGGGTGGCCACGTAGTCCAGGTAGTCGTAGGCTTCGTCGAAGCGTTTTTCCTGGATGAGTTTCGTCGCCTGTTCCAGCAGGAGTTGTTCGAACAGTTTAAGCTGCACCACGGCCTGCCATGGGACGCGATAACGTTCGCCCGGACGGTCGAACAGTTCAATCTCCAGATACCCGCTTCGCGGTAGCGGTTGCGGAACTTTGCGATCGGGCAGGGGAACAGGCGACAGCTTGAGCACGGCGTTATTGTTGGCCGCATTGAGATACAGCAGGTCGAACGGCGGCTGCTCGTATAATGGGGTGCTCGTGTCGATGCTGGGTTCGGAGAGCTGTTTTGATATCTGAGGTGTCAGCGGAGAAGGTTGCTGCGGCGCCTCAGCGAAGGCATCCCTGCCCAGGATACAAAGGACCAGCAGGCAGGCGGTACGGCACAACCCGTGGCACCGCGGGAGTCGCCGTGTGTCCGCGGTACGCTGGTTCGGCAGATCGATATGTTTCCCAAGCCGATCCATTTTCTGAGACGCCGAGTCCATCACCTGTTTCAAGGAACTGCGGAAAGGGTGTCGCTACCGGTGGTCCGACTCGTCCGCAGCAAATCCAGGGAGACGCGCAACCAGCATCCCTCCAGCGTCCCCAGCCAAAGCTCGTTTCCGAGCAGGGTACCACCTGTGGAAAGAGGCGCTTCCAGCCGCAGGGTGTTGATGATCTTTTTGCTGTTCAGATCGATGGTGATGAGGTCCCCCGCCGATGTGACCACCAGCAATGATTGACCGCGACGGATCGGGATCCCTGCCGGGATGCGATTTTGCATCGCCACTTGCCCCATGCTGGTGGCATCGCTCAACCAGAAAAAGGTTCCGTCGGCTCTCATGAAATAGACGAGGTCATCGCCGGTCACAGGTCCCCAGAGGCACTCGCCGGAAAGAGGAATCGTCGCTGTGGGCTGAAGGGTCTCTACGTCGAAAAAGACCAGATTGTTTTCGGCATCGCTGCTTACAATCAGCTTGTCGAGTCGCGCCAGGGGCGACACGAATGGGAGACGATGGGATTGCTCACGTTCCAAGCGGAAGTGGTCTGGCGGGTTTCCTTCCAGACGGAGCCTGATGAGGTGCCCTCGATTATCCGCCGCGACGAGGGTCTGGTTTTCCAGAGCGACAGCGCCTGAATAACGGGTGGTCTTTCCGGGGACGGTCGGTCCCAGATACGCAACCGGTTGAGGATTTTCCTGATCAATGGGCAGCCAGACGAGGCTCCCATCCTCAAGCCCGACTGTAAACCCGTTTGCCAAGGGAACGAGTGGACCAGCCACCGCCTTTGTGAATCGCACAGGTTCCTGCTTCGGGGGATCGCTTCGCGCATCGATCTTCAGCAGATCGCGAGTTCCCAGGTAGCTTATTAGCCACAGGCCGGGGAAAGGAGAACACGTGAGCGGCTCCACTTCCGGGGAAGGAACCAGCGGCATCTCGGTGGTTGCCAGGGCTTCGACAGCCTTTGGCGATTGACCTTCTCCGGAGAGATTCCATTCGGCCACGTGACCGCTCCACGTAATGACCGCTATCTGTGATGGGCGAGACGGTAACGGAGTCAGAGTGACTCCGGGGTCGCCGAGATGGACCTCCCAGTAACTTCGCCCATCGGCAGCGTTGACCGCCGTGACGAAAATCCCAGCACGGCCTGGCCGGCGATAAGCGTAAAAAACTGTGGAGTCCACAATCACGGGCGGCGCAACGGCCAGAGTGTTTTCGCAGGCCACCCATCGCGGGATGAGTCGTGCGGCCGATGCCTGAAGCTCAAACTCCGCCAGGGAGGTATCGGCCGTGAACAGGGAGTCGCCCGTCAGCACAACCCACGGCGCGACCCACTGATCCGATTGCTGGAGCCCTCCCGGAGACTTTCCTTCCGCAAGAAGCACCAGGGGTTGCTGACGATCGCCTGCCCGTAATTGATAAACCTGCACGCGCCCATCGTGAGTGATCAAACTCAGTCGGGATTCCTGAACTTGCAGAGGTGTGAGGAGTTTTCCCGGCAGAGGGATTTCCTGAATTGGAGCGTCGGACGCCTGGGTGTCTTCAGGTTTCCCGTTTTGCTGGGAAAGTGCCAGGACGCGGAGCTGCGCTGTTTGCCCGTCCTTTTGCATCGGCAGAACGAGATACTCGCCGGCAATCACCGGTGGAACGCAGAGTTGGCCCGGCTCATGGCCAAGATACCACACGTCCACACATTTTCCTGCGTCGGGATCCACGACGAAGAGATTGGAATGTTCTCCGACGAGATACCATCGGACCGGATTATCCGCCAGCACCGGAAGAAACGCGGGTTTCTGGGGAAGCGTCAGTTCTCGCAGAATCTTTCCCTCCTGGAGATCGACCAGGTAGATGCGGCCGGAATCTCCCAGAACGGTTGCTCTGTTAGCGTCTGTCAGCGCACACTGGGCCGGAGGCTCGGGCAGCAGAATTTCCCGGAGAGGGTTTCCCGTGCTCAACTCCAAACAGGCCGCGCACGTATTGACGCGGTCCGGAAGGACGATGGCCGGGCGGTTATCAATCTCGAGGATGCACGGCGTCTGAGAAGGACCAATACTAACGACTGATTCGCCGATGCGGCGCTGCCACAGGAGCTTTCCCGTACGTGCCTGGAGGGCAAAAGCTGAAGACTGGTCGGAGACCACTACAACCCGATCTTCCGGCAATGGGGCTTCCCCCTTTTTGAGGAAAGCAAACACCGCCGTTTGCTCCACGGGAGGCTGTTTGGGCGGGTTTGGAACGGGTGACGGCTCAGCGAGCTTCACCCGGGCTTTTTCCGCTTCCGCAACGCGCCGCATGACGCGAATCAACTCTGTGCTGTTTCTCGCCTGCGGATAGTCCTCAAGAAATTTCCTTCTCACCTCATAAGCCCGATCGAGATCCCCTTTTGCCAGCAACTCTTCCAGACGGCCGATTGTTTGAGCCAATTCTTCCGTTTCGGAAATGCGACGACGTGCCAGTTCGAGCGTGGTGGCGATTTCGTCGAGTTTCGCCACCGGGCGTTTGTCCTGCGGGATGAATCGCCGACAGTAGGCAAGGGCCTCCTGAGCTTTTTCCACAAGGGCGGGATCTGCTTTTTGAAGGGCCGCCCGCGCTAGATTCTCAGCAAGCGGCGGTAGAATCGCCGTGAGTTCTGCGTCGGCCTCGGCGTGGAAATCGGGAAGGGGGCTGATTTGGTCGAGGACCTCCTTAATCGCAGAAAGTGCCGCCGCACTCTCCTGAGTTTGCAGGGCTTGCCGGATTTGCGCTAGTCCCCGCCGCACTTTGGCCGGTCCCGCCTGGGGATGTCGAGGAAAATTATCCAGAAACTGCGTGTACTTATGGATGGCTTGCGTGTACGAGCCGGCATGGTAGTCGGCATCTGCTTCGGCCAGCAAATCGTCCCCACTTCGCCTGTTGAGAGACCAGAGAAGCACCACCCCGGCGAACAGCAAAAGAAGGATTCCCCCACCACCAAACAGGATGAGCGGCGATTCCCATGGCGTTTTGCGACGGGGCGAAGTCCAGGTTGTTACCGGTGGGACAGTCGCCGATGTTGGACTGGTGGGAGGCAAGAGTTCGCTCAGCAAATCCTCGGTAGGGCTGGATGGTGGCGGCTCGAAGTCTCGCGACGGGGCTGGCGAGGTCGTATCAGCAGGCTCCAGAGGGACAGCCCGGGGAGGTGGCGAAGGCGCCGCCGGTGTTTTCCGCGGAGGTTCTTCCTCGAGCGGCAACAAATCCACGGGTTCGTCTGCCAGCCCAATGTTCTCTTCATCCGGGACGGGCGTGCCTTC
>NZ_JACIYL010000600.1 GCF_014359955.1 Thermogutta sp.
CATCCTCGCGAGTCTTGTGAGCATAGGAGTTGCGGCGAGCGCGGTTGTGGCAGCCCCGTACAAGGCGCTCATTGTGACCGGTCAAAATGCCCACGACTGGAAAAGCACCACGCCCGTTCTGGTCAAACTGCTGGAAGAGACCGGCCTGTTCACGGTGGAAGTCGCCCAATCTCCCGCGAAAGGGGAGGACATGAGCGGCTTCAAACCCGATTTCAAAAAATTCGATGTGGTGGTTCTCAATTATCAGGGGGATTCCTGGCCGGAGGAAACCAAGAAGGCCTTCGTGGATTACGTCAAAAACGGTGGCGGCGTGGTTGTTTACCACTTTGCGTGTGCAGCCTTCCCGGACTGGCCGGAATATAACGAGATCATCGGGCTCGGGGGATGGGGAGGCCGAAACGAAAAATGGGGCCCCTACGTCCGCTGGCGGGATGGCCGGTGCGTCTTCGACTACACTCCCGGCCGCGCTGGCGGGCATGGTCCGATCCAGCCCTTCGCCATCGACGTCCGTTATCCCGAGCATCCCATCATGCAGGGTTTGCCGCCGCGATTCATGCATGTCCCCGATGAGCTCTACGGCTGGCTCCGCGGTCCGGCCAAGAACCTCACGGTGCTGGCCACCGCTTTCGCCCCCAAAGACAAGGGTGGTTCCGATGAGCACGAACCGATCTTCTTCACCGTCCAATACGGCAAGGGACGGGTCTTCTTCAACGCCCTGGGGCACACGGCCGAACAGCTCAAAAGTGTGGCCTTTATCGTGACTTACCAGCGGGGTGCCGAGTGGGCGGCCTCCGGCAAAGTGACCCAACCAGTGCCGGCCGATTTCCCCACCGCCGATCAGGCGCGGACCCGAGACTGAACCACCCATCGATTTTCGAGAAAAATCGGCTCGGCCATCACTGATCCGCCGGTCGAAAAACGCTTGCCACGGGTGGAGTTGACCGCTCGGTTGCTCTGCCCGTTTTGTTTTTTCGCTTCGCTTCGCGGCAGCGGAACTTCACAGCTTCCTGGCGGATTTTTAAGCCGACCGTCTCCCACGTAACCCACGCAGGTCAGAACAAGCACGGCCCACCGGGCTTCTGCCGGGACCTGACTGGCCAGCCCGCAACTGTGAAGTTTCTCGCTCGCCGGACGGGAACCAGCTTTTCATGTCTTGGCGATAAGTCCCGTCCCGCACACCAGATAGAGCCAGCGCAACGCGCCTTCCAGTGAAAGGCGGTCCTTGTCCAAATTATCCCCATCCTGGTATACTCAATTTCGATGGTCTGACGTTTCGTGAAAAGGCACGAATGATGCGTGCCGATGGTGGTATCTGTGGTCATTGTTTCAGGTTGAATGGGAGTCGAGCGTGGGGACGAAAAAAACTGGTAAAGGGCGTCGCAAGATCGGCAGCAAAAAGCGGCGGATGCGTTCCAAAATTCGCCATCGCAAGAAGTGAGTCTATCGATCCCCTGTGTGCCGGGGAATTCGTGACGTGGGTTCCCGGCCTCTGCTGACAGGTGGTGTCTGTGCCGCCATGGTGTTGACTACTCCCGGGTCTGTTGTTGCGCTCTGATTGCGCTCTCTTCTCCATGGAAAACATTTGAGCCATCCCACCTCCCCCAATTACAATCGAGGTACTGGCGGAACCGGATGGCGGGGTCTTGTCGGAAGTCTTCCGCGCGACGCGGTTCCTGAACTCATTTCTGTGGCGAAAAAGGCTTGCGAATCCGAGGAGATACATCTCGTGTCCCGCAACGTGCCGCGAACAGCTCTTCTGGGTGCCTTTTACGAGGACTATTTGAAACATCTTGACACCGCCCGATTCGTGGCGGACGTCAACTCGCGCTATATGCAGGGCACGCTCCAGCGATTGCTGGAACACCCGCTCTGTGAACTCCGTCGGGCAGCCGCCCTGGCGCTGGGATACGTCGGCGATTATGCGTCCAACGGGGCGCTGGGTCGGGCACTCAACGACCGTGATCCCACCGTTCGACTGCTCGCCGAGACGAGTATTCGAAAAGTCTGGCTCCGTTATGGTTCGGAGGCCCAGCAAAAACAGCTCAGTATCATCATCCGCCTCAATGCGGCACGGCGCTATCGCGATGCCCTTGCCCGAGCCAACCGCCTGCTGGAAGAAATTGAGGATTTTGCAGAAGTGTACAATCAGCGGGCCGTGGCATATTACGGGCTGGGAGAACACGCCGAAGCCATTCAGGACTGTCGCACCACCCTGGAGCTGAATCCCTACCACTTCGCGGCAGCGGCAGGAATGGGCCAGGCGTACCTGGAGTTGCGGGACCCGATCGCCGCCCTGGAAGCATTTCGCCGGGCCTTGCGACTCAATCCCGACCTGCACGCCGTTCGGATCCAGGTAGCCAGGCTGGAACGCCTGATCGAAGATGTCTAATCGCCGTCAACTCACGCGGCACGGCGACGGACGACAGCCTCCGCCCGGCGATTGGCTTCCTCTTTGGAAACCACAGCCCACCGCGTCCTCCGACCGTCCCTCCACTCCATAAGGACTCTCCCCGCTTCGCTGAGCATTCGCGGAATATAAAACCAGAGGCGATCGTCCGAGCGCAGCACTTCGGGATGCCACAGAAGAATCACATCGATACCGGCCAAATGATTCGCCCAGCGAGGAAGAGCTTCGGCGAAGCGTCCGGGAAGGAGCACCACTTCAGTGTCCAATTCCCGGAGCGTCCGATAGACCTGCTTGACCTGCGGGCCGCCCGCCTCCTCAAATCTGCTGACCCCCACGTACCTGAATCGGCCTTGCAAGGCCGCATGTCGAACCACACGGACCAACAGCTCCGTTCGACCGAGATCAAGAC
>NZ_JACIYL010000601.1 GCF_014359955.1 Thermogutta sp.
TTGTCGTTCCCGATGTTACTTGCACATATCATCTCAGAAGCCTTGGGAGGCCCCATTCATGAATTGCCCCTACGGCACACTCCGAGTGCAGTATCCGGGTGGTTTTTGGAAAAGTGCGGGCGGTCGGCATGATCTTCCGTTGGCAGGCGACCCTCTGCGTTGCTACTCTATAGTTTTACCCATTCGATGGTCTCCGGACGAGCGAGCGTGATGGCGCATGGCAGAAGAGCGTGTCGAACTGGCTGTCCAGCCTTTCAATAAAACCGCGTCGGTTACACCGGGCACCCCATTTCTCGAAGTAGCACGGCAGCTTGGCGTCCCGCTGAACCTCCCCTGCGGTGGAGACGGCCATTGCGGCAAGTGCCGGATTCGCGTCGTTCAGGGAACTGCTCCCACCACCCCAGCCGACCTGCGCCATCTGCGTGCGGAACAGCTCGCGGAAGGATACCGGCTGGCGTGCCAGCTTGTGATCACGTCGCCGCTGGTGGTGATTATCCCGTCTGAAACGCTGGCCACCGGCCAGCATCAAATCCTTACGGCGACCGGACAACTCCGCCTGCGTAAGGGGACACCACCGTTCCAGAAACAACTCATCACGCAACTGGACGCGTCCGAAGCGCGATCGCTCGTGGACAAGGTGCAGCGCCAGGCCGGCGATCAGCCCCTCACGTTCAGCGCCATTGCCGAACTCGCTCGGTATGCTCATACGGAGCACACGCTCACCGCACTGGTTGCCGAAAAACGCATCGTGGGATTTGAACCGGGGGATACGCGAGAAAAAAACTTTGGTCTGGCCTTTGATCTGGGCACCACAACCCTGGTGGCATCGCTTGTCGATGTCAACGCCGCCACGCCGCTTGCAGTGGCCGCGCGGCTCAACCCCCAGACTCAGTTCGGCGACGATGTGATCTCCCGCATCCAGTTCGCCTGTGAAAGATCCGACGGGCTCCAGCGACTCCAGCAGGCGGTTCGCAAGGCCCTCAACGATCTTGCCCAAACCGTCATCCAAGACGCGGGGATTTCCCGCCATGAAATTTACCAGGTGGCCTGTGCGGGCAACACCACCATGCAGCATCTTTTGTGCGGATTCCATCCCTCCAGTTTGGGACGGTATCCGTTCACTCCGGTGACAGTCGCCTCCGTCTCCTGTCGGGCCAGGGACATCGGTTTGGAGCTGCATCCGCAGTGCCGCATCTACGTATTTCCGGCCATCGGGGGATTTGTGGGCGGTGATACGGTGGCCGGTATTCTTACCAGCGGACTGCTGGAGGGGGAGACACCGGCACTGCTTGTCGATCTGGGGACCAATGGCGAGATCGTCGTCTACGATGGCCAGTCCCTGCACGCCGCAGCCACCGCCGCCGGTCCAGCTTTCGAAGGCGCCAAAATTAGCTCCGGCATGCGCGCAGCCCAGGGCGCCATCGAACAGATCTGGCGGGATGACCGGGTCGTGCTGCGTTACCGAGTGATTGGAAATCAGCGTCCCACCGGCCTGTGTGGATCGGCTCTTTTGGACCTGCTCGCGATCCTTCTTGACGCCGGCGTCATCGATCCGCAGGGAAGACTGGGGGGATGTGCCGTACACGGCAAGGTCGCTCCCGCTGATGGTCGCGGACCGCTTCATGAGCGAATCGTTGTGCACGAAGGACGTCCGGCTTTTCTCGTGGTGCCAGGAGAAGAAACGGCCTCCGGACAGCCGATCTTTCTCACGCAGCAAGACGTGCGGCAGCTCCAGCTCGCCATTGGCGCGATACGGGCTGGGACGGAGATCCTGCTGGGGCGATTGGGACTGTCCCCGTCGGATGTCCAGGCCGTTTATCTGGCCGGTGGTTTCGGCAACTATATTCGTCGGCGTCACGCGCAACGGGTGGGCCTGCTTCCCTCAGGTATTCCGCCTCAGCGCATTCGCTTCTGTGGCAATACCTCCCTTTTCGGGGCACAGCTTGCACTGGTTTCTGAAGAGGCCCGACGCCATGCTGAAGAGCTTGCCCGGATGGTCCAGCATGTCGACCTGTCGGCTGATCCGGATTTTCGGTGGAAATTCGCCGAGGCAATGATTTTCCCTGATCAAAGCCTCATCCATCCTGAAGCCGACCGTGCGTGACAAGCAGCGGAGTCGTTGCCGCGGAAAATTTATCGGGCTGACAATGTTCAATGGCCCCCGCAGCCCGGGCAACCACCGCCACGGGGATAGTTGGGATTATTGATGACAAACCCGCGTCCCATCGGGCTGTCTACGAAATCGATAACGGTACCGTCGAGGTGAAGAGCGTATTTCTTGCGGGTGACAAGAGAAATGCCGTTGGATTCGTAACGAAAATCGAGCTTGGGGTCGTATTCGGTATCAAAACCGAGGGAATATTGCAGCCCAGAGCACCCCCCTCCACCGATCGCCATCCGCAGAACGGTGTTGGAGTCGAGCTTCTGCTCTTCAATGATGCGTTTAATTTCTGATGCCGCTACCGGGGTGAGACTCACTGCCATAGAAATGTCAACCTCCACTACCAGTTTTCTGGGTTCGCATGTGTTCGCACAAGACGACAAAATCGAGATTTGCATCTCGCTAGCGTACGCCCCCGCCTCGCATTCGCGCACCGGCCGGGGCGACGATGCTCATTTAATCGTATGCAAACAGCCCGGCCGAGCCAAGTCGGCCACGCGCCGATCTACCCCATCTCCGCCGCAACCGCCGAGATAGCGCGGGCGCGATGTGTTGTCGGGGCAGTTCCTGAATTGCCCCTACCTCCGGAGTGGAGGGGCACGCTTGTCGTGCCCGACGAACGGGAATGGATGATCAAACGTCGA
>NZ_JACIYL010000602.1 GCF_014359955.1 Thermogutta sp.
ATCTGACAAGCGCGGGCCGTCCTTTATTTCTGAAAATCCCATACTACGGTCCGGAAGCCATGGAGGCCCTGTGCCGTTATGATAGCTCCCTGGTCGTCGGAATTCTGGGCGGCTCAGCAGGCACCACCTACGATGCGTTTCACATGTTGTGGGAGGCCAAGAAGTACGGTGCCCGGGTGGCTCTTTACGGACGGAAGATCAACAACGCAGAAGATCAGTTGACGTTCATCAAGTACCTCCGACTCATTGCTGACGACGAAATTTTGCCCGCCGAGGCGGTCCGGGCCTACCATGCCGACCTGGAAAAGTTGGGCGTGCCACCTCACCGACCTTTGGAGGAGGATCTCCAGCTTACTCAAACCTCGCACAGTTATTCCGGAAGAGGAGTCAGTACAAGACAAGACGTCCGACAACCGAGCACCTCTCCAGGCCCCAGTAAGCCACGCGTCACCATCGCCACATGGCGACAACCATCTGACGATCCGGACTTCAGCAAGATGACTCCCCTGGAAAAGGCACGCTACAATATCGAGCGGTGGAAGCGAATACTCGGTTAGGCTGCGTACGGAACTTGAATGGGAGCCTGTGAGCTGCGGAACCCGTACGTGCTGTCCATTCCCTCTTCCAGTCATGAAGCGTTTGAGGAGGCATCCGATGCGACGAGCTTCAGCGTGGTTGCTGGTCATTGGTGCTTTTTTGGTCTTTTTGAAGGGAACAGGGGAGATCGGGCTGGCGCAGGAATCGTCCCGCCCAAACGTCCTGCTCATTATTTCCGATGATCAGGCCTGGACGGATTACGGTTTCATGGGCCATCCTGTGATACAGACGCCCCATCTGGACAGGCTCGCGCGAGAATCGCTTGTTTACACGCGAGGCTATGTCCCGGATTCACTTTGCCGTCCTTCTCTCGCCACGATCATCACGGGATTGTATCCCCACCAGCACGGAATCACGGGAAACGATCCTAAGTTGCCGGATCCGAAGGTCAATCCCATGGCGGGCAGGGCTCGTCCTGAATTTGCTCGTTTTTATGAAACGCTCATGCGACGCATTGAAACCCACCCAACCTTGCCCAGACTTCTCGGTGAAGCCGGGTACGTCTCCCTGCAAACAGGAAAATGGTGGGAAGGTGCGTACACCCGTGGTGGATTCACAGAAGGTATGACGCATGGCGATCCCAAGCGGGGAGGACGACACGGGGATGCTGGGCTGGCCATCGGTCGCCAGGGGTTAGAGCCGATCTTCGACTTCATCCGAAGGGCCAAAGAGGCAGGCAAGCCGTTTTTTGTCTGGTATGCCCCGATGATGCCGCATTCTCCTCACAACCCACCGGAAAAATACCTCCAGAAGTATCTTCGCCCCGATTTAACTCCGGCACAATCCCGCTATTACGCCATGTGTGAGTGGTTTGATCAAACGTGCGGCGACCTCATCACATTCCTGGAAAAAGAAAATCTCAGGAAATCAACCCTGATCATTTATCTCGCGGACAACGGGTGGATTCAGGATCCAAACAATCCCAATCGGTACGCACCACGTTCGAAACGGTCCCCCTACGACGGCGGAATCCGCACGCCCATCATGTTATCCTGGCCGGGAAAGATCACGCCTCTCCGCGATGATGAAAATTTGGCAAGCAGTATCGATATTGCGCCCACCGTATTAACAGCATGTGGCCTGCCGGTACCGGCGAACCTTCCCGGTATCAATCTCATGGATCGTGAGGCAGTCAAGGAACGTCGGGCGATATTCGGTGAGGTCTTTGAGCACGACGTGGCCGACGTAGATCACCCCACCAAGAGCCTCACCTTCCGCTGGATTATCCGCGAAAACTGGAAGCTGATCGTGCCTGCCGATCCCAACGGCAAGCCGGAACTCTACGACGTTGTGGCAGACCCATTTGAAACCCGGGACCTGGCGACTACGCATCCCGAGCTGCTGAAAAAGCTCACGGAAGAGCTTGATCGGTGGTGGTCTGGCAAAGAATGAACGTGTGTGGCAGCGGATGACGCGGACGACACTTCGCCGTCGAACGTTCGTAGGTTCTTCGCCACCGGATCTGTCTCAGACTCTGTCATGACGTTATTGCCGTCCTCGGCAAGATGGTCCCCCCGGACAGGCAGCCTGTGGGACCATCTCTTATTGCGGCGTGCCTACTTTGCTACTGAAAAGTGGTGAATGGTCAGCTCGTGGTATGTCTCGCCCGGCCGAAGCACCGTGGATGGAAACTGTGGATGATTGGGCGAGTCCGGAAAATGCTGGGTTTCCAGACACACAGCACCGAACTTGGGATACGTTCGACCATGCGCGCCCAGACGCCCATTCAGGCCATTGGCGGTATAGACCTGAACGCCCGGCTGTGTGGTGAAGACCTCCATAACGCGCCCTGTTTTCGGATCTTGGAGCCGGGCACAGAACGAAAGCTCACCCGGTTGGGATTTGTTGAGAACAAAGCAGTGGTCATAGCCCCCGCCCGTTTTTTCGATGTCCCGCCCAATTGGTTTGGGCTGACGGAAGTCGAAGGGCGTTCCCTCGACGGGGGCCATTTCTCCCCGCGGGATCAACGTCTCATCGACGGGCAGATAGCGATCTGCGTTGATCTGCAAAATGTGATCCAAAACGGTACCAACGCCCGCTCCCGCAAGATTCCAGTAGGCATGATTCGTCAGGTTGACGACCGTGGGCTTGTCCGTGGTCGCGTAGTACTCCATCTCCAGACGATTGTCACCAGTGATCCGATAGATGACCGTAGCCGTTAAGGTCCCTGGATAGTTCTCCTCTCCATCCGGACTTACATAG
>NZ_JACIYL010000603.1 GCF_014359955.1 Thermogutta sp.
CGAACGTTTGTGTGGCTTTGCTCCTGGATTGAATTTGCAGACCAAAGTCCACGAAAAGTTCAAAGGGATTGGTAGCAATCGCCACATCTCCGAGCCGAATCACATGAATCTCGTAAGACTTTTTCCACTGGTCAGGGGGAAGCTGCTGCTGTCTCTCGTAGCGCTCGGCGACGCGCTGATACCAGAGCATCTTCATCCGCAAAGCAGGTTGATCGACCAGCTTGGCAGCTTCTTCCCGCGCCGTCCGCGCTTCTTCGTCGGTCACCACGCGCAGAGGCAGGTCCACGTTAAGCACCCTGTGCTCAAATGGCACATCGGGATAAAGCTCCTGCCGCGCCACATTGTAAGCATCCATCACCGTCTCGCTGATCCGACGAGCAATTTCCTGGAGCGAGTCAAGGCCACGCAGCCGGAGCATCCGTTCCTCGGCAGCCTTGCGCAACATAAGATGGGGCGACAGGTCTCCCGCTGCCCCGCACCACGCCAGCATATCGACTTTGCGACCCAGCCGGCGCCAAAGTTCTTGCCGTACGAAATGCCAATAATCGGCGTGGACCGTGGATCGCCCCTCGACCTCCTGTGATGGGCAGGCCACCTCAATCGCCATGGCCAGCAACGCTCCGGAACGATCCGTAAAGAACAAAACTTGCACCGCCGGATCAGTTCCACTTTCCAAATGGCGAAAGTTGGGCACATCCGTACGCCCGTACATGGTCGCCCGGCCGTCGGCATAAACCGCCCGCCGATTGTGTCCCACCACCGCATAGCCAAGGCCATAACCGAGCTGCGCAACCTGACGGTTTTGCCAGGCCTCCTGCACAGCCTCAGCAACCTGGTCCACAAAAAAGGCCACGTATTCAGAAACGGTCATGATACCGTTATCGGGAATAACGTACTTTCCTTCCGTCACCACGGGGGCCGTGTGGGTGTGGGTCGCGGTGAGAATTATCTTTTCTGGAGAAATCCGTGGGATAGATTGTGATATCCGCTCGCGTACTTTTTGCAGGACTGCCTCCGGTATTCCGACCAAGTCGCAAGACACCATGACGGCATGATCCTTCGTTTGATCCTTCTCGCGGGACTCCAGGACCAGGGCCGTCGCAACCAGAGGCGTTTCAACCCGGCTGGCGACTCGCGTGTGAAACTGTCCCTCCAGTGCCACCGGCCGGGGAGGAGTAATATCAACGGTGGCTGAACCCACCCACAGTTCCACGGCCCAAGCCCTCGGCAAACCCGAAACCAGAGGCAGACACACGGCCACAGCTAGCCACCACATTTGGTTTTTGATCATGTCTTTTCCCTTTCTCTTTCAGAATGACCTCGGCCGGTTGGATGGTTATTAAAAACTCACCCAACTTCTGTCCGGGACACGGCTATCCCCGGTGATCCGACCGGTATTGTACGAAAACTTTCGAGCAACTTCGACAGATGCGGCTGCCTAATTGATAAACCTGTTAAGTTCCTTATCTTAGAAGCAGACTTTGAACAACTCCGAGAATACGTCTTTCGGCCCATATTTCCTTGGCAACCTCTGGACCCTCACTTTTTCTAGCCAATGGTGGTATGACTTTCCAACGGCCCGGCCTACAATGATGCACAGTTCAAAGTGAGTCATCTTGAGTCCCACGCAGAAGGGAGAACGATCATGGCGAGCAACACATCTCTGGCGGCACAAAACTTTTCCCGAAGAGAATTCCTCAAACAGGCGGGAATCGTTGCGGCAGCGACGAGCGCGATCTCCGTGGAAAGATTCGCCCACGCGGAGGGAAGGGAGGGATTTCGCGTCGGTCTGATCGGCTGCGGTGGACGCGGCTCCGGTGCAGCGGCCAACGCCATGAATGCTGGCAAAGACATCAAACTGGTCGCCATGGCGGATATCTTCGAAGACCACCTCCGCGGTGCGCGCGAACGTCTGAAAAGTCTGTATCCCGATCAGGTCCAGGTGGATGATGAGCACTGCTTTGTGGGCTTCGATGCCTATCAAAAGGTGATCGCTTCCGACGTGGATGTCGTCATCATCGCCGCCGCCTCCCATTTTCATCCCGTCATGCTCAAGGCGGCCGTCGATGCCGGCAAGCATGTCTTCTGTGAAAAGCCGCACGCCATTGATGTCCCCGGCCTCAAGCTGGCCATGGCCGCCTGTGAAGAGGCCAAGAAAAAGAATCTGGCCGTGGTTTCCGGGCTGTGCTGGCGCTACGACTACGGTGTTCGCGAGGCCATGAAGCGCGTTCTCGACGGGGCCATCGGTGAGGTCGTCGCCATCCAGGAGACGTACATCACAACTCCCTATGTCGTTCGACCGCGACAGCCAGGTTGGAGTGAGGCGTACTACCAGTTCAAGAACTGGTACCATTTCAACTGGCTATCGGGTGATCAGACCAGCCAGCAGCTCATTCACAGCTTGGACAAAGCCTCTTGGGCCCTTCATGACAAGCCGCCGCTTCGCGCATGGGGCCTGGGTGGTCGGCAGGCCTGCCTTGACCCCAAATACGGCGACCAGTTCGATCACCACGCGGTCGTATTTGAATATGATAATGGCGTCCGCGTGTTTGGATACTGCCGCGATATTCCCGGGTGTTACAACGAGACATCCGATATTATTTTCGGAACAAAGGGCCGCTGCTACTTGCCCAGCAAGCCGCGTATCGAAGGCGCGGTAGAATGGCAATACACCGGCCCCAAAGTCAGCATGTACGATGTTGAACATAAAGAAATGTTTGACTCGATCCGTGCAGGCAAGCCGATTAACAATGGCAACTATATGTTCACGAGCACCATGCTGGGTCTTCTGGCGCA
>NZ_JACIYL010000604.1 GCF_014359955.1 Thermogutta sp.
CTTCACCGACCCCGGCCTCCGCAGCAATCTGTCTGCGGACTTCCGGGTTAACATTCCTTTCAAGCCACTCATTGTAGAGCTTGGTGAGATCCTCCGCGTAACTGTTGGTAATATCCGTCCAGGTACCCGGATATTTCCGTGTATTCAGCCCCTGAAGCCGCCCATCCATCCAGGCCTCGACGAGGGAATTCTCATTAACAAATTCGATCAGTGCCACGCCGGGTTCATTTCGATACTCATTACCCGTATAAGGGTTGCGATGTGTTAAAAGTTGCCGCGCGTACTCACGCTGCAATTCCAGCAGCCTTGGATCGAAGTATGTGAGACCTTTGGCAAATCCCAGATACTCATAATCCTTGACTCCGTCGCCTGCCTTGTAGCTGCGTGCAACATTGAGATTTAAATCGACATAGATTCCGTTCTGTTTGAGCTGATAGACGATATAGTCCAGGCGATCGAGCATTTCAGGGTCGAGCTGGCGTGTATCGTCCCGATTGGCCGCGATGATCCCGTTGGGAGCTGGTCTGTCAAAAAAATGGAAGCGCACGCAGTTAATTCCCCAGCGGGCAAGCCGGCGGGCAATGATCGGGGCGTGTTTCTTCGGCGGCAGACACCCCTGACCGGAAAAATTAACACCCCAGAAGCGAATTCTCTTGCCGGACGCCGTGGCCAGATGGCCATCCTTGATTGTGATAAATCCCTCCTTCCCGGCAGGTGTTTCAAGCAGGAACGACAGATCGATTAAACTGTCCCCGGCGTCCCACGATACTGGACAAGGGGCAAACTCCTCGGCTGAAGGTCCCGCCTGCTCAAAGAGCAGCGGTACCCCAAACGCCACTACCAGCAGCCCGACGACCCTCGCAGGTGTAAACATGCGCAATCCCTTTGGCCAACGCGCTTTGAAAAAGTGCCGGTCTTGACAGACCGGTGCGTGCGACGCTATCAGCACACACAACCGTTTTTTATTTACGATTGATCTGTTATTCGCGCAACATACACGCGAATCCCGGAAAAACCCTGGTTGTTACTTGGACTTTAATGCCACGCTCCGTTGTTATCAGTTGTTAATCGAGTGACCAGGGTTTTCGATACTCGTAATGGAGCATCTGATTGGCTTCCTCGTTATTCGTGAAGCGTTCCTTTTCGGCGTCCCATTCCAGTCGGGCACCCACCGCCAGCGAAATATTGGCGATAAGGCTGCATGTCGTGGAACGATGGCCGATCTCCACGTCAGCATTGGGGAGCTGCCGACTCCTCATGCAGTCCAGGAAATTCCGCGCATGATCTACGGTCATGTCGTTTTCGCCGGCTGGCACCTCGACACGAATCGGCTCCATCCGGGGACGGGGATCCTGAAATTGGCCCCCGCGTTCAGGGATGATTTCGAATACCCTGCCGCCGATATACGCAGCACCGAGTGTGCCGCGAAGTTCCAGCTCGCCCTGGGCCAGGGCAGGTGCTCCGGATGCCTCGTACTGTCCAAAAATCGCCAATCGCCCCGAGGCAAACTGGAAAACCGCTTCCATCGTGTCGGGAATCGTTCGGTCATCATCCACGGCAAACTTTCCCCCCATCGCACAGACCGACGACGGTGCTAACTCGTCCGTTAGCCAGCGAATCGCATCCAGATAATGCACGCCCCAATTGGCCATCTGCGAAGAATAGAGATCCCACCATCGGAACTTGTAGGGGGCGATGGTCTCCTGGAAAGGTCGTTCCGGCCGAGGACCAAGCCAGAGGTCCCAGTGAAGTCCCGGTGGCGGAGCGGAAGGTGCCGCTTTACCGATTCCCTTGGGATACATGTTGCTGAGCCGATACGCCCGCGAAACCGTCACCTTGCCAATTTTTCCCGAGTGCACAAGTTCGTAAAGTTGCGCATACAGTTTGGAAGACCGTCGATGCGTGCCCACCTGAACGATCCGTTGGTATTTGCGGGCTGCTTCGACCATTTTTCGCCCTTCCACCACCGTGATGGAGAGCGGTTTTTCCACATACACATCTTTTCCTGCTCGGCATGCCCAAACCGTCTGAATCGCATGCCAGTGGTCGGGCGTCGCGATCACCACCCCGTCCACATCGTTCCGATCGAGAACCTTGCGGAAATCGATCGTTGTATCGGCCTTACGGGGTAGTTTTTGCTGGGCTCGATCCAGATACGGCTCGTAGACATCGCAGAGGGCCACGACCTCTATGTCCTCATGCTTGAGAAAGGCATCCAGAAGCTGACTGCCTCGATTTCCCACTCCGATAAAGCCCAGGCGGATTCGGTCATTGGCCCCCAGAACACGGGAACGACTCACGGCCGACCAGGCCAAAGCGCCGATGCCAACTTGGGAAAACGCGCGTCGAGTCATCTCCAATGGCGACATGATTCCTCCTCCGATGGATATGGGAAAACATTTGAGAGCTCCCCGTTAACCCCATCCCGCTGCTTTCGCAGAAGACGGGACAACGGATTTTCTCGTGCGGCAACTCAACAAGATGCTACTCTGCGAGAGAAGGCACCGTCAAGCGACCTGTGCTCCGCCCCGTCCCTACTTTTGCAAAGACCTGTGAGCTGCCACCGCACACGGTGTTGGAGGGCAGTTCATCAATTCCCCTACGGTGGAATCACCCACTGAACCGAGCAGTTGGAGCCCACGCGGCGAGACGGACCATTCGAGGGTTCGAGTGTGGACCCCACAAGCAGGTTTTCCAGAGAAATCCCCCCGAGGGGCACGCTTGTCGTGCCCGCCGGAGCTCACGTGGATGTCCGCATCCTCGTCGGCAGAGGAAAAAGGGGAGGTGTCAGTTCC
>NZ_JACIYL010000605.1 GCF_014359955.1 Thermogutta sp.
GTGTCTCGACGGTAACTCGCCAGCTTTCCTATCTTGCCGACGCAATCCTGCAGGCCGCCTATGAAAGTGCTCGCCGTCGGCTTGCCACCACCCTTGGGCTTCCGCGGCTGCCAAACGGTGCAGAGGCCCGATTCGTGATTCTGGCGATGGGAAAACTGGGTGGAGTGGAGCTGAATTACTCCAGCGATATTGACCTGATCTTTCTTTATGAGGGTGAAGGGGAAACTGACGGGCCGCGATCGGTCACAAACGCGGAATACTTTTCCCGCCTGGTCCAGGAAATTATTCGGTTACTGACTCAGCGCACGGAACTCGGGGCGGTATACCGGGTTGATCGGCGGCTGAGTCCGGAAGGCGAGCACGGTCCCGCGGCGATGAGTGTTCCAGCGGCCCTCCACTATTACGATGTCCGGGGCAGAACCTGGGAACGCCAGGCGTTCATCAAGGCGAGGCCCGCCGCTGGTTCCCTCGACCTGGGATACAGCTTCCTGGAGGAGCTTGAGCCGTGGATTTACCGGCGCTATCTCTCACGGGCAGATATCGCGGGCATCAAGACGCTGCGAAGAAAAATCGAACAGCGAGTCCGTCAGCGGGGAGTTGATCAGCGCGACGTGAAAAACGGCTGGGGCGGAATCCGTGATATTGAGTTCGTTATTCAGTTTCTCCAATTGCTGCATGGTGCCGATCTGCCCAGCGTGCGTACGGGAAACACGTTGGAAGCCATTGCGGGCCTGGAACAGGCGGGATGTCTCACGCATGCAGAAAGCAGCCATCTCCAGGAAAGCTACAATTTTCTCCGCAAACTGGAGCATCGCCTACAGATCATGTTCGATCTGCAAACCCACAGCGTTCCCAACGACCCGGCAGAAGTGCAGAAGCTGGCCATACGGATGGGCTATGGCAACGAGCCGGGCAGTTCAGCGCGGGACCAATTTGAAAGGGATTATCAGCGTTTTACCACGCGCAACCGGCAGATTTTGAATCATCTGCTCCACGATGCCTTCAGCGACGATTCTGAAACCGCGGCCGAAGTTGAGCTGGTCCTCGATCCCGAACCAACGCCGGAATTTATTGAGAACGTCCTGTCGCGGCATCGGTTCCGGGACATTCCCCAGGCCTACCGGAATCTCATGAATCTTGCGGAGGAGCGGATTCCATTCCTGTCCACCCGTCGTTGCCGCCATTTTCTGGCGTCAATCGCTCCGATGCTGTTAGCTGCCATCGCGGCCACTCCGGACCCCGATGCAACCCTCGTCACACTCAACCAGGTGAGTGATTCCCTGGGAGGAAAAGGTGTGCTCTGGGAGCTTTTCAGCTTCAACCCACCCTCTCTCAAGCTGTATGTGCAGCTCTGTGCCTACACGCCGTTTCTGGCAAGCCTTTTGATCAGTAACCCCGGCATGATCGACAGCCTGATGGACAGCCTGGTCCTCGATAAATTGCCGGACCGGCGGTTCATGGAAATGACGCTGCGGGAACTTTCCCTGGCGGCCGAAGATTTGGACCCGATCCTCCATGCTTTCAAGAACGATCATCTCCTCCAAATCGGCGTCCGCGACCTGCTGGGCAAGGATGACGTGGAAGCGATCACCCAGGCCATCAGCGATCTGGCGGAAACGTGCCTCACCGAGGTTGTTGTGCGGGAGTATGAGCACCTGGTCCTCCGCTACGGCCAGCCCACTGTGGGTGAGGGTCCCCGCCAGGGACAGCGCGCGGAAATGGTCATCCTGGCCATGGGGAAGTTCGGTGGGCGCGAAATGAATTACCAGAGTGATCTGGACCTTGTTTTCCTCTATGAGGAAGACGGCACCACGGTGCCGGTGGTGGAGTCGGGTTATGTCCGCCCCCGCGATACAACCACCAACCAGCATTTCTTCAGCGAGTTGACGCAACGGATCATCCGAAAAATTTCCTATCTGGGGCCATACGGTCGGCTTTATCAAGTGGACGCCCGACTTCGACCAACCGGCAGGAGCGGCACACTGGTCTTTTCTCTCCGCGAATTCGCCAACTATTTTCATCAGGGAATGGGGCAACTGTGGGAACGGCAGGCGTTGTGCAAGGCTCGGCCGGCGGTCGTTTCCGAACGGATGCGGCCCGTGGTGGAGGCACTCATTCGGGAAGTGATTGACAGCGAACCGTGGCGGCCGGAATTTGCCACGCAGATCGCCGATATGCGCCGTCGACTGGAAGAAACCGCCAAGCCACTGGACATCAAACGGGGACGGGGCGGAATCGTCGACGTGGAGTTTCTCATACAGATGCTCCAGCTTCGACACGGCCAGGAACATCCGGAAATCCGAAAGACTTCCACATTTGCCGCCATGCGGGCCCTGCATGAAAAAGGCCTGCTCCGCGAACAAGCCTTTAACGAACTTTATGAAAGCTATCGGTTTCTCCGCGCGCTCGAAAATCGGCTCCAGCTTGTAGCACCGACGGCCAAAAGTCGCATTCCGGAAGATCCCACCGAGCTGGCCCGTCTGGCCCATCTGATGAGTGCCGAGGATCCGGGAAGCCTCATCCAAACAGTGGAACAGTACCTCGCGCGCAACCGGTACTACTGGGAAACCACGGTGAACAGGCTTGCCGCAGGAAAAGAATAACTGATCATGCAATGGCCATGACGGGCGAAACGAAAATCCCAGGCACACAGGACGAAAGAACCGCTGATCTGCCATTTCTGAGCGTCAACTTCGATCGACGGAGCCCCCTCATCAAACCAGAGGAAGGAAAAACACTGCTTGTATTGAGTAAGGCAGCCGTTGGGAGGAATGAACTTTGGTTCGGATAGAAAT
>NZ_JACIYL010000606.1 GCF_014359955.1 Thermogutta sp.
CATCTGGATCGCGACGCTCTTTCCGGGACGGGGCCCGACTCTTCGGAGGAATTCTTGGAAGAGCCGATCACAACGCGATTTTCCTTCGAAATCCGCCTTGGTTTGGCTATTTTGGGCGTTCTGGGATTCATTTTGGCTGCCGTTGTGGCCTACCGATTGATAACCCTGCGCCCAAGCGAGACCGCGACGGCGTCCCACAGCGACCAGCCCGCTGCCACGGGTACGGAGAAAAACACAGGCGGGGCCACTCAGGCGGCAGGCAGTGCGGGTGCACAGTCAGTGCAACCGCCCCCGAGTCATCCGCAAAGCGAACCGAATGGCCCCGCTGGCGGGCCGACGGGCGGACTGAACGCACCGTCTCAACCAGGCTCGCCCGCGGACGCTTCATTAGCCGCGGGTACAGTTTCCGCACAAAACGATCGCGACAGAAACATCGATGCTGGCGGGGCGTCCCAGGTGTCTGACTCCGAGACGGTGTGGCCGGTCGTGCCACCGCTGAATTTAAATAACGATCCGGTGAACTCGAGCGACGGTTCAGCGGCACGGGAAGAGTCAGATTCTGCGCCCCTCGGTGCACCCATCGGAAGTGCCGCACTCAATTCCGGCTACCACGCCCTGGAGCCGAACCAGCCCGTCGCGACGGAGCAATTTCAGGCAGTTCCGCCTTTACCCTTCGGACAGCCGGACAACACCGCCACGAACAGGCCCAACGAGGGATCCGGTTTGCCCGATCAGGGATTCACCGCAGGGTGGAATCCAAGCGGACCGGATCAAAATGCGCAGGTCGTGGCCAGCAACCCCCTCCCGGCGAGGAATTCTTCGACGTTGAGCGGTGTCGGCAGCCCTGCCCACGATGCCGACGGACAGTGGCCATCGGCCGCCAATTCATTGAATAATGACACTCCGGTCAGTTCCCGGAGCGCGCCGTTCGGTACGCAGGCGCCATCGGTGCTCGGCAGTGTGCCCGGTGATTTCTTTGCCGGGGCGCCACCCCTCAGCAACCAACCCGCGACGGGCATTCCCCCCAGCTCCGCCGAGGCGAGTCCTTCGGGTCAGCCACCATCGCAATGGCCTGTTAATCCAAGCCCACCGTTTGGGAGCCACACTGGACAGAATGGTGACGGGCTGATTCCCGCCCCGCCTTCCCAATTGCCCTTGGCAGGTACAGGAACGCCGGCTACGGTTGCCAGCAGTGCACCTCCCACGGTGCCGTCTGCGTGGTCAGGCTCGCCGACGCCGGCCGCTTCGTCGGGCATGCCTTACTCTCCACCCCTCGTGGCAGATCGTAGCAACCTGACTCCGCCGTTTTCCGAGAATTCTACGGTCAATCGGCGAACCTACACGGTGCAGGAGGGAGAGACGCTCTTTGATATTGCCCGCCAGCAGCTCGGAAAGGCCTCGCGCTGGGTGGAAATCTATCAATTGAACCGTGACCGCCTCGGCGACAAACTTGAGAACTTCCGTCCCGGTATGACGCTCTTGCTTCCTGAGGACGCGGTTTCAGCCCAGGCTGCGGGGAACATTCTGCGGCAGTAGAGAGAAAACTCAATGCACACTCTGCGGACTCTGGCAGGGATGTGTCAATACGACTCGAACGTCGCAAACATTCGTGTGCGTGGGGCCTGTCCGTAACAGCGCACCGAGAGGCTCAAAAAAATGATACGCGTCATTCCGGGAAAGAAAATCTGAAGGCGAAAACCCGCGTTCCTTCGCCTGCTCGATCACAGCACGATCGACAAAAGCTCCGGCAGCATCCGTGGGACCATCTTCGCCATCCGTCCCTGCCGAGAGAATGATCACCTCCGGAGGCATCTTCTCCCAAAGAAATTCGGCGGCCGCCAAAACGAGTTGTTGGTTACGCCCACCCAGGCCTCTGACTTCTGGCGGAGCGAGTCGAACGACGGGCTCACCACCGCTGATGCGACACCGAGGCCCCGGGGAAGCGACCATCTCAAGAGCCGCTCTCGCCAGTTCACGCCCTACCTCCTCAGCGGGACCTTCCGGCTCCACGGCGCTGTCGGCCTCCACCTGATACCCCAGTTCGCGCGCCCGGGCTGCCGCTGCATCAACGGCCGTACGATTATTTCCAATCAGTAAATTGAAGATTTGACTTTGCGGCTCCACGCGTTCCCCGCGGTTGGCGGCCTTCTTTTCCAGGACGCGGAAAATCTCCTTGGGGAGCCCGGCCTCCCGGGCACCGTACTTGCTGAGAATTTCCAGCGCGTCCTGTGGCGTTGATGTGTCTGGCACAGTTGGGCCGGAAGCAATGATATCCAGCGGATCACCCAGGACGTCCGAAATGATGAGTGACACCAGCCAACCCGCACGGCAATACCGTAAAAGACCACCGCCCTTGATCCGGCTGAGTTGTTTTCGCACCGTGTTGAGTTCATTGATGTTGGCGCCGGCCGCACTGAGGAATCGTGTCACCGCTTGTTTGGCCTCCAGCGTGATTCCCGCGACAGGAGCCGGGAGCAAGGCAGATCCTCCCCCGGAAAGCAGACAGATACAAAGGTCGCTCGGTTCGAGCTCCTGAACCAGGTCCAGAATTCGCTCAGTACCATAAACAGCCTCGGGTGTCGGCTCGTTACAACCGGCGGGACGGGCCCCGTGGAGGTGAATCCAGCGCGTCGTGTGGACGCAGTCTTTGGGGACATTGACCCACCCGGTCAACTGCTTCGACTGCGCAACTTCTTCTGGAATTGCTTTCTCCAAACCGGCGACCATTCCGGCTCCCGCCTTCCCTGCACCCACGACAACAATTTTGCGGACGCTTCCCAGGTCCAGCGTTAAT
>NZ_JACIYL010000607.1 GCF_014359955.1 Thermogutta sp.
ACTTTTGCCAAACATGAGGCCGAAACCGATGGCCCAAAACAGGAGACTGCCCACGCAAAAGTCGAGCAGGTTTTTCATGAGGATGTTGGCTGCGTTCTTTGCCCGGGTGAAGCCGATCTCCACACAGGCAAAACCGGCCTGCATGGCAAAAACGAGAAACGCCGCGATGCACATCCACAAAAGGTCTGTCTCTCCGCGGAGATTCGCGGAGGTGACCTTCCCCTCGTCATCGCGTGCAAGGGACGATTGGGCCAGAATCTCCAACCGCTCATCCACCGAAAGGGACTGGAACGGCTTGTCCCCCTCAGCCGTCTCCGCCATCAACGGCCGATCAACACACAGACAGAACCAACTGGCCACTCCCAGAACAAGCGCACAGAATGCTCGCATCACCCCGATCGCCTTTCCTGCTGAAGTCGAAACACAGCACGTCGTTTTCCGTAACAGGGGATTTGCAAGCGATGTGCCCATCGCGGGGAAAATGCCGAGTGATTTTCTCGGGTGCGGCTCCAGACTGTTCGAGCGACCTGCGCAAGTCGTTGGCCCATCGAATGTTACATCCAGGGAGAAGCACCCGCGAGGGCGAGCGAGAATCCGTAATCCATCCTCTCAAACACAGGGCGGTCCAGATCACCGGCCCGACACGGGCCCATTTTCTAAGCACTGCTGCCTAGTTTCTCGTCAGACCAGGGCGCGGAGTTAGTATACACTCGCGGTTTCGTGATATTTTCGAGCTTGCAATTGCCAACTTGGGCCACCCAATGCGCCCGTTTTGGTCGTCCAAAAGAGCCTATTGCACTGATTTTAGGCAGAAGGTGCTCTCGTCCTGAGCAAGCCGTTTTTCGGTCTTCGATTGAGTGGATACCTGTCTGGGCTCCCTCATCCTTTGCGCGGGGGTGGCTCCCAGGGATGTTCCGTCACTCCTGCCTGGTGGTTGAGCCACCGCGCCAGCACGAAAAGAAAGTCACTGAGACGATTAATGAATGCCAGCACGACCGGTGAAAGCGGCGTCCCCAATTCAAGCCCCTCCCGAACGAGCGCCACCAGGCGCCGTTCAGCCCGGCGACAGACGGCCCGGGCGAAATGCGCCAGCGCTCCGGCACGTTCCCCTCCGGGCAGAATGAACCGATCGAGGGCCGGTAGCTCCCGGTCGAGTTGATCGATGGCTTCCTCAAGTTCCCGCACATATTCCGCCGTGATGTATTGCGTGCCCTGCCGCTGGGCATCCGGTGTGGCCACCTCGGCCCCCAGCTCAAAAAGTCGATTCTGGACGCTGGCCAGCAGGGCATCGGCGCGTGGCGGGATCTTCTCCGCCCGGATAAGTCCAATCGCACAATTGAGCTCGTCAATGGTTCCGCAGGTCTCGATCCGCAAACAATCCTTTCCCACGCGCGGCCCCCGATAAAGACCGGTCTCGCCGGAATCTCCTGAACGCGTATAGATTTTGGCTCCCATCGACGGATTACTCCTTCATTAAGCAAAGAGCTTGCTAGAACCTCCGTTTCCATCTCCACTCGTAGCACCAATTTTCCTAGGTGTTTGAACTTCTTTAACCCCGCAGCAGCATGAAAATGACTCAGAATAACGCCACAGGGTTGCGTCAGTTCGACTCGTTTCACCTGCATCAAACAGGCGCGATAGCCACTTCCCCGGGCCGCCCCGGGCACGAAAGACCTGACCCCGGATGGGACCAGGCCATCAATTGTCCTCTACTTTGACAATTTCGATCTTGATCTGACCGAGGAGTTTCGTCATCGGCAGGAACGCAGTCATGGCGTCAGACCCGGCAAGCGAATCATGGCCGAATTTGATATAGCCGGCATCAATGCCTCCATTTCCCCGGGTTGCGTCGAAACCTATCCAACATCCGTCAATCAGCAATTCCGTCCACATGTGGTAGTAAAAGGCGTCCCGATGGTAAACGAGCCCCACGGCCACTCGTGATGGAATCTTACTGGCTCGGGCCAGAGCGGCCAGCAGCACGGCGTGCTCCGTGCAATCACCTTCTTGACTTCTCAGCACGTCGAGTGCAGAAAGAAATGCCTGATTGTAATCCCGGTTTTTTACGGTCTGGAAGACATAGCGCTCCAATGCGACGGCCAGCGCCGCAGCTCCTTGGGCGTCCTCAGCTATCGATTGCGCAATCGCGCGGATTTGGGATGCGTCGGATTGAATCCACAAGTTCGGCTCTATTTCGTCACGCGTCGCCTGCTCACGACAGTTCGCCGCATTACTGCCGGGTCTCCGAGGTGTTACCGTCAACTCCAACACATCGTCGCCCAATCGTTGCACCTGTTGATTGGCTCCGCTTGCCAAAAGTTTGGCAAGTTCCTCGGCAGGTCCTTCCACGCGATAGACCACCCGACGCGCTTTTGTTAAATCCCTCGGTGCGCGGGCGGGAATGCGAATGTCTTCGATCAGATCCAGCGAAGAAGATGTTTCCTGTAAAGCACGTTCCTTCGACACGAGCACGGCTTCAACTGGAGGCGAGTCCATTCTCTGTTTGACAATCATGCCTGAGGAATCGACCCAAACAGTCTGTTTTATTCTTTGTTTGCCTGGCAACGTGTAGGTAATTTCTATCCGGAGAACTCGGGATTTACCTTCCGGAAGCTGAATGACCTCGAAATCGCGGGAGTGGGCCTTCGCCCAGCACACTCCGTTCACTCCCAGCATAAGGCAGGAAAACTCCCGGACTTCGTGGGGCTGCATGGGTTTTTCCCAAAGGCAGTCTTGAAGTCCCAGAAAGCCTCGGCAGTCCTTCGGAAGATCAAAAGTTTGT
>NZ_JACIYL010000608.1 GCF_014359955.1 Thermogutta sp.
CGGTCGGAAATCTGGAACCGGGGTCAACTCCACGTCGTCCAACCAGAGTGTGCCGGTACTTTGAAAGTAGATTTGGAACCGACTCTCTTCGGCGGGGAGGTCGGTTGTAGCGCGAAAATAGAACTCGAATGATTCCCACTCGCTCGTAGGTGAAAAAATTTCCTGCAGCCCGGTGGGAGTCCAATTGCGATAGTTGACCAGTGCCACGCAGACACTTCCCGCGACAAGCTCCTCAGCCCTGGCCCGCAGCCGCAGTCGGTACCATTGCCCACGTTTCACCGATACGACATTGAGCTGGCACACCATGGCGTGGCTGTCGGGGAAGCCGCCTTCGAATTTTGTGCACGTGAGTCGCGCTACGTAACCGCCCTCGGGCAAGGGTACCCGTTTCAGATGTTGGATAATCGTTCCTCGGCCGGCCGTTCTCCACCCGTCTGGAACGCCGTCACCATCGTTGTCCTGCTCGAAAGAGCCGTTGAATACGCCTTCCGTTGCCAAAAGTGGAGAAGCGCGCCAGCCTGCAAGTACGATGACGATTCCCAGGACGTACCACGCTCGGAAGGTCGGAGCTTGGTCACAGTGCCGCGCCAACATGAGCACGCTCCGTTTTGTTCGTGTGCTGGCGGGGTAAGTATCGCGATGTGGGGACTCCGTAAGAGGTCACAGTTTCTTCCCAAAAACGTATAAGTCCGCGCACCGGAAAGGAAGGAGAAACGATCATCGCGACCGCCGCTGGGCTTCGCCCGTCATGGGGACAAACAGAACAGGTGCGACGCTCTCGCGATGAATCGAGCCGTCCGGCCGTTTTTCAATCACGAGGAGCTGTTGTTCAACACGTCCCACGGGAATAACGAGCCGTCCACCCACCGCAAGCTGATCCACGAGAGGTTGCGGTATATGATCAGGCGCCGCTGCGACGATGATAACATCGAACGGGGCCTTTTCCGGCCAGCCGCGGTACCCGTCTCCGGTCTTGACAACCACATTCGTGTAGCCGAGGCGTTTGAGACGCTCGGCCGCCTCTTGGGCCAGCGGTTCCACAATCTCGATGCTGTACACTTCCCGACAGAGTTCAGCGAGAATCGCCGCCTGATACCCCGAGCCCGTTCCAATGTCCAGGGCCCGGTGGTGCGGCCGGGGACGCGCCAACTGCGTCATGAGCGCGACGATATACGGCTGCGAAATAGTCTGATGGTAGCCGATGGGCAGGGGATGGTCGTCGTAGGCCTCTACGATGACGTCCTCCGGTACAAACTCATGTCGCGGGATACGGCCCATCACGTAAAGAACCTGAGGGTCAACGATGTCACGGGACCAAAGTTGAAATTGGACCATCTTCTGCCGGGCCAAACGAAAAGCCTCCGGTTCAGGCGGGAAGACCGGATGACATGGTCCCGGCTTCAACTCGAAGGATTGCTTCTGTTGGCTCGTGTCGGTACTTTCGCTGTGAGTCGTTGACTGCTGCGGGTTCGATTCCGCAGACTGCTCTGATGCTCCTCCGGAGGTATCATGACTTGCATCCATCCAGGTCATTGCCGGCTCAGAATCAGCAGTTCGTTGAACCTGTTCCGATATGAAGAAAACGCTTCTCACCACGGCGTACGCCGCCAGGAGAAGCCCCGCGGTCACCACGCTGCCTGCAAACACACGCCCAACCGGTCGGTCCAGCATGGCGATCCTCCCTGCTGGACTGGGGGAGTTGAACCGTCCCGTTTTTCAAAACGTCATCCGGCCCCGTCGTGGTTTTCACTCGACCGGGATCACGCGGTCTCGGAATACACCGCGACGGGGCCCGAAGCTGGCAGACCTTGGACAAGGCGGGTGGCCCGCCTGGTGCTCACACTTTATCCGCTGTTGGACAAACGAAGGGAGCTCGATATTCCCGCGTCGTCAACGCTGTCGCTTCCGGCGAATCCGGGAAGATTTCCTTCTCGGGATCGAACTTTAAGAGCGGTCCCATGGAGATGGGATACTTCTTCAAATCGACGCCGTTATCCACGAGATGTCGCAGCGTCCGTTCCAGCGTCGCGATATTGTCATCCAGGCTCTTGACGTTGGCCAGCACCCGTTTGGCTTCCTCGGGCGAAACCTTGTTATTTTCACCGAGATAATAGGAAATGTTGCCCAGATGACTGATGGCCGCTGAGAGGTGTCCCTCCCAAGCGTCGGAATGCAGATCTTTGGGGTTGCGGCTGAGGCATGCGTCGATGAAGTTGGCGAAGTGGTTACCGGCGCCTCTGAATTCCTTGATCGGTTTTTTGTTCTTGTCGTACGCCACGCAGTGGGTGTACGTCCGCTGGACGAGATAGCCGTCAGACCCATAGAAGATCACGCCAATCTTGTTTTCGGAGATACCCTGGAAGAAATAGTTGATTTCCTCGTCCGCGGAGTTGGCCACTGACAGACCGCGCGTTTCGAAGACGATGCACTTGTCGCCGTAATCGTAGATGGAAACCTCCGTGTTCGCAGTATCACCGGCATCGACATAGTTATCATCATGCCGCTCGGCCTGGTAACCCAGTCGGCCGCCGTAGGAAATGACGCTGAACGGATGACTGTTAATGCCGAGTCCCCAGCGTGCGATGTCGGTCTGATGGGGCCCCTGGTTGCCCAGATCGCCGTTACCGTACAGCCGCTGCCAGTGCCAATCATAATGGAAATTCGGGCGGGTGCACCGCGGTGTGGTGTAGGGTGCCGGACCACTCCAGAGATTGAAATCGACTTCGGGTGGAATCGGATAATCCCCTTTCGGGCCAATCGACTTTCGCCGTTTGTAGC
>NZ_JACIYL010000609.1 GCF_014359955.1 Thermogutta sp.
AGTGTATTCAGCGGATCAAAATAGTCAGGCTTTTCTTTCTCCGCGTGGAGAGTCTTCTGAGCGGGATTCATCACGCTGGAGACATCGGTGACGTCCACAGCACCCAGGAAATGTCCAAAACTGTGAATCAATGTCATCAACTGCATCTGTGCCGTGTACGTCTGCTGCACGTCCGGCATCAGCAGATGGGACTCGAACAGCCCAAGGGGATAATGAAACTCGCCGTTACCGGCCACGCGAAGCTGGCTGCTTACTCCCAGGACAAGGAGGACGCCGTCCGGGCTCACTTTTCGGCGAAAATCATCCAGCAGCGACTCCACCGATTGAAAGGCATTATCCGAGGTCCATGTTCCGACCCTGACAACCTGGAAGCGAACACCGCAAAACCATTCCACAAACTTCGACGCCTCCTCCACCTGCCTGCGCAGTCGCGGCTCCCAGACCTCGCGGATTGCTGGCTGCTCGTCGTCTACAAACAGAGCTACCGGGATGGTTACCCTGCGCTGATCAATTTTTTGGGATGGTGCAATCCACACCCCAGGGCGAAGATTTCCCACGCGCACCTGTCGCAGGACGAGCGACTCCCCGCGTAGCGTCAGTTCGTAAATCGTGTTCAGCTCAGCATGCTCTTCCAGAGAAGAAGAACCCGCCCTGACATCAACAACCGGCGATGTCGTGGCAAAGACCGGAACCAATCCCCCGCTGGGTATCCGAAACACCCGTGGTTGCGACGTCCCGTCCCGGATTTCTACCTGGGCTTCCGCCTCCAGTTTATTGACGAGTACGACCACGCCGGCCCAAACAGTGTGGGGCGTCGCCGCAAACGATAAAACAGCCAACAGGAAAAAGTTGGACAGCGGTCCGCGCATGAATAACCGTCGGAGGGTCATGGCAATGTTAGGAGTGACAACGTGAGGGAAAAACACCCTCCTTCTCACCGACATGGAAACTGTTCTGGAGTCTGCCGCGGCGGCCTCTCCGTTCAGTGCACTTCTGTGGTTCTCAAGCGGGACAAAGTCAGCATCGGCTGAGACGCAACGAAAGCCGAACCCCTCTGTGGTTTCCCCGTCTTTTGCACCCGAACCTGCCCGGTTTGAGGTACGGCTAGTCTGCCCGGGCCTGATGGGTAATGGGGTGGAGTCCGACTTTCCCCAGCAGTCGGTGAAGAGCCGCGATGAGCGTCTCTTCGACATTTTCCGCAAATGGCCCCGGCATTCCATAGTAGATCATACTATACTCAGGCTCGTATCCGCCACCCAATAACACATTCTTCGACGGAATATAACACATCACGTCGTTGGCATAGCCAATAACCACCAAATCCTCCTGGGGAAACTCTTTTTTCAGCCGCAGAGCATACTCCACGCAAACCTCACCGCCGATTGCCACGAGAGTGAGACTTTCGTCAAACCGAATGGCCTGAATGGGGACAGCGACTGTTCGAATGGGCTTGCCGGCATCGTACAGCTCAAGCATGTGACGAGCTCTTCGCTCCCGATACACATCCTTGGCGGCAAGCGCCTTCTCCAGCTCCTGTTCGAATTGTTCCCGGGTGTGGGGGCGGAATTCCAGTTCGGCCACATCAACGACGGAGTGAAGCGGTCCCCGAACCGCTTTCATGGGTCCGGCCAGTACCCGTTCCACCTCGGCCGCCAGGGCCTCTCCGTGCTGCTGGACATAAGCGATCTCCCCGCGCGGATTCGGATTTTGATCGCCCCCACAGAGGATTGTGAACATGGCCGTCACGCCGGGATGGGCTTCCTCAATCTTTGCCTGGGCAACTCCCGCATAATCTCCATGGATCTTGTAAAAATCCTCACCTGTATTGCCACCGATCGTTGTGCAATGACATGCATACCCGAACAGGACCGCGCGCAATGTGCCGTCCGGGGCTGTCACTTTGATCACCGGTACGTCGTGATCGACAGGGCCTTCCGGATTGACCCCCAACACCACCGTATTCCCCCGCTTTTCCCGACGATTGACAGCAAATCCCACCTTGCCGTGCCCCACACTCAATTGGGCCGGCTGGAGGTTTTCCAGGGCTTGCCCGATAATCATTACCAGCTTGTCCAGCAATTGACTCGTATATTCACGGATGGTTTCCGCTTCTTCCGGGGAAAATTGATACATCACACGGAGGTTTTTGCCCACAACCGGACCACTGTGGGTATGGGAGCATGTCAACAGGATTTCTTCGCGATTTAACCCATATTTCTCCTTGGCCCTGGTGAAAAGTTCCGTCGAAAACTCGTTGTTATAGCCGATGAGGTCAGTCGTCAGGATCACGATGCGGTGGCCTTCTGCATCGCGGATGGCCAGGCATTTCGCCCAGAGATCCTGAAGAACGCCCACCGAGGGTTTGTTTCGGGCAGCATATCCCGACATGCGAATCGGTTTTTCCGGGGTGATCTTGACTCGGGCAATCCCCACCGCGAACTCCTCGGCCGGGAGCATCCCCGCACACAGACCCAGACAGACGCTGAGCACGAAAACACTTGCCAGTCTCATGGGAGTCACTCCTTTCTAATCCTGTAACAGCTTGGCGATGATCTTCTTGAGCACCTCTTCATTTCCCGGGCCAATAAAAGTGGCGGTCGGTTCGTATCCGCCTTCTTCATACGCCTTGGCTGTGCAAATATATCCAGGAGCAAGGTCCCCATATGCCGCCACCGCTACGAAATGATTCGGTCGTAACGACTGGGCATAGAGCTGATACTCAACAAAACATTCCCCAGGCAGATGTAGAATCGCGCCGTCGTTAATTTTCAAAAGCT
>NZ_JACIYL010000061.1 GCF_014359955.1 Thermogutta sp.
TTAGTTTTGTGTCATCACATAGCTCGGAACTCAAAAGAAGAAACAATCGCGCTTGCGGAAACAATCAGCGGTGCTACTGAAAAACTGATTGTCCACCTTCACCATTCGCCATTCGCTATTCGCTATTCGCTAAAACAAATCGAACCAAGTTGGGATTGAAACGAATAAAGGGGCGAATGGCGAATGGCGAATAGCGAATAGCACTGCTGGCGGACTGTCAGTCGAAATTGCGGTCGCATGGTAACACTGCGGTTTTGGCGAGGCTGGAATTGAAAAGAACACTAATCGGCGATACCGGAAACAATTACCGCTAGTCCTGCAAAAACGGCCACCAACATCTCCACTCGCCACTCGCCATTCGCTACTCGCCAAAACAAATCGAACCAAGTTGGGATTGAAACGATTTAAAAGCGAGTGGCGAGTAGCGAGTGGCGAGTAGTATTCCTGGTGCACGTCGAACGGAAGAGTGCAGCGCTTCTTAGTTTTGTGTCATCACATAGCTCGGAACTCAAAAGAAGAAACAATCGCGCTTGCGGAAACAATCAGCGGTGCTACTGAAAAACTGATTGTCCACCTTCACCATTCGCCATTCGCTATTCGCTACTCGCCAAAACAAATCGAACCAAGTTGGGATTGAAACGAATAAAGGGGCGAATGGCGAATGGCGAATGGCGAATGGCCGGTGGCGAGCATCGCGGCCGGGGAAGAATAACGTCGCTCAAAAGATCATGGCCGGCAGGCGCTCGTGCTGTCTTGCCCAGACGGCCGTTCCAACCCGATTCGAACTCGTCTTCCAAGCTAACGGTAGGGGCAATTCATGAATTGCCCCTACAACGTCGGAGGGACGTGCTTGTCACGTCCGCCGTTCGACGTTGGATCATCCATTCCCTTTCCCCGGGCACGACAAGCGTGACCCTCCGGTGTTTCGGAGGGACGTGCTTGTCACGTCCGCCGTTCGGCGTTGGATCGTCCATTCCCTTTCCCCGGGCACGACAAGCGTGACCCTCCGACCTTTCGGAGGGACGTGCTTGTCACGTCCGCCGTTCGACGTTGGATCATCCATTTCCTTTCCCCCGGCACGACAAGCGCTCTACCGGTAGGGGCAATTCATGAATTGCCCCTACAATTCCGGATGGACCTGGTTCTCCCGCCCGTTTTTCGAGGCTGGATCAACTATTCGCCTTCCCCGGGCACGACAAGCGTGCCCCTCCGGTGTTTCGGAGGGACGTGCTTGTCACGTCCGTCGTTCGACGTTACATCATCCGTTCCTTTTCGGCGGGCACGACAAGCGTGCCCCTCCGACCTTTCGGAGGGACGTGCTTGTCGGGTCCGCTTATCCCTGTTGGATCATCCCTTGCCTTTCCCCGGGGACTAAAGTCCCTCGCCGAAAGCGGGGCCAAAGCCCCGCACTCCATGGAGTGCGGCGATTCATCGCCGCTTTTTCGTGAAGGCTTTAGCCTTCACCACCTTGGCGGTTTCCCGAGCTTTTCCCGACCACGAAACCTGTCCACCGGTAGGGGCCATTCATGAATGGCCCCTACAACGATGGTGTCGGAGGGACCCGCTCGTCGGGTCCGATGAACACCAATTGATGATCCATCCCGCTTCCCCGGGCACGACAAGCGTGCCCCTCCGATTTTTGGAAAACCCTTCGCGCCGAAACATCCCTCGGAGGGACCTGCTCGTCAGGTCCGTCGTTTGACATTGGATCATCCATGGCCTTTCTTTCGGCGGGGACTGAAGTCCCGCGCCGAAAGCGGGGCTAAAGCCCCGCACTCCATGGAGTGCGGCGATTTATCGCCGCTTTTTGGTGAAGGCTTTAGCCGTCACAACCCCGCGGTTGGTGCGTTTTGCCGCGAACACGAGAAGCCGTCTCCTGGTAGGGCCAATTCATGAACCACCCCGAGCGGAATTTGCTTGCTGCGCATCAACCCGCGGTCAAGGAAAGACGGGAATTGTCCCGACCGGAACCGGACGCTTCTGGACGGTCCCTTCAGGCCCTCTGTGCTTTACCTTTCAAGCTGGCTGATTTACGATAACGATTTACACTCTGACTGGCAGGATTGTGCTTGAACCATCCCCGGAGCGCTGGGAGGGGAGGCGCTTTTGAAGGTGTTCGGGGTATCGTCCAGCGGACAGGCTATCAATCTCCATGACTCCAGTAAAAATTGCCGTCATCGGTTTTGGAACGATCGGGTCCGGTGTGGCCAAGCTCCTTCTCGAGCATGGCGACCGGATTTCGCGGCGGGCGGGACGCCCCCTCGAGCTTGTGCGGATCGTGGACAAGGACCTCGTTCGTCCACGCAACGTCAGTGTGCCAAGGCAGCTACTCACCGACGATATTGATAGCGTCATCCAAGATCCCTCGATTTCGATCGCGGTGGAACTCATCGGCGGGCTGGAGCCTGCCCGCTCCATCGTGCTGTCCCTTCTGGAACATGGAAAAGATGTCGTCACCGCCAACAAGGCGCTCCTTGCCGAACACGGTCCGGAGCTCTTCGAAGCCGCCCGACGGTTGGGCCGATCAATTGCCTTCGAGGCATCGGTGGCCGGCGGAATTCCGATCATCGCTGCGATTGGGGAAAGTCTCACCGCCAACGAGATCCTTTCCATCCATGCCATTCTCAATGGGACCAGCAATTACATCCTCACCCAGATGGAGGAACAGGGGCAGGAATATGCAGCAGCGCTGGCCGAAGCGCAACGGCTCGGGTATGCGGAAGCCAATCCCGCCATGGACGTCAGTGGCGCGGATGCCGCCCAAAAGCTGGCCATCCTTGCCCAGCTTGCCTTCGGAGCGGAGGTCAACTGGAAGGAAATCCCGCGGGTGGGAATCGATACCGTCCAGGCGGCCGACATGCGTTACGCCACAGAACTGGGATACCATATCAAACTGCTGGCGGTTGCGGAACGGGTCGATGGAGACCTGGAGCTTCACGTCTCGCCGACGCTCGTGAAAAAAGGCACACCGCTGGGCGAGGTTCGCGGCGCGTATAACGCGATCCGCATCGTGGGGGATGCCGTGGGACGGGTGTTTTTCCACGGACTGGGGGCCGGTCAGATGCCGACCGCCTCGGCAGTGGTGGCCGACATCATCGACACGGCGGTAGGGCGTGCGGCGATTACCTTCCGCACCCTGCGGCTTTGGTCCAATGAAGGGCCCAAAGTCCGGCTCCGCAATCCCGATGAAAGTAAAAGTCGCTTTTATCTGCGATTCAACGTGCAGGACCGGCCGGGTGTTCTGGCCGAGATTGCCGGAATCCTGGGACGGAACCAAATCTCCATTGCGTCTGTCATCCAGCATGAGACCGAAGAAGAGGCCGAAGGGATTGTTCCCCTGGTGATCATGACTCACGCAGCGGCCGAGGGCCCTATGCGTCGAGCGATGGAACAAATCGATCAACTTCCCGTGGTGCGCCCCGGCAGTGTGTGGATGCGGGTCCGCGATTAGCGCGTGCCCCAGGGTGCACGTGCTCTCCTGGTTTTCAGCTCTGTCGCGAGGATCAAGGCTAAAAAAGGAGATTAAAAGAGAGTGAAGTCACCGCCACGCGGGCCACAGATCTTTCAAGACGATTTTTCCCATGAAATACGCGATCATCATTCCTGACGGTTGTGCCGACGAGCCGCAGGAGGCACTGGGTGGAAAGACCCCGCTAGAAGCGGCGCGAACTCCTGCGATGGATGAAATTGCGCGGCAGGGCGTGGTCGGGCTGGCTAATCACGTGCCCCAAACTCTGCCTGCCGGCTCTGACGTCGCCAATCTCAGCCTGCTCGGCTACGATCCACAGGCCTATTACACGGGAAGGGCTCCCCTGGAAGCGGCAGCCCAGGACATCGAGCTGGGGCCTAACGACTGGGCCATCCGCTGCAACCTGGTGACGATCATCGACCAGGTCATGCGGGACTTTACGGCCGGGCACATCTCCACCGAGGAAGCCCGGCAGTTGATGGCGGCGCTCCAGGAAAAGCTGGGCTCCGAGCAGTTGCAGTTCTACGCCGGAGTGAGCTACCGGAATCTGCTCATTTATCGCGGAGGGAATCAACCTGCCCCGTTTTCCCGCGACACATTCACGGTGCCGCCCCACGACCTGACCGACCAAAGCGTCCTGGATGCTTACCCCCGTGGACCGGGAAGTGACCTTCTGGCCCGACTCATGGCCGAAAGTGAAGCCGTGCTCGCGGACCATCCCGTCAATCAGGCACGAAAAAAGGCGGGCAAGCTGCCTGCCACGAACATCTGGCTGTGGGGACTGGGCGGGGCCCCGCAACTTCCCCGATTTGAAGAGCGTTACGGGGTGAAGGGGGCCATGATCACCGCTGTCGATTTGCTGCGGGGACTGGCGGCCCTGTTCGGCTGGCCGCGAATCGAAGTGCCCGGGGCCACCGGGTATATCGACACCGATTACGCGGCCAAAGGACGTCACGCCGTGACCGCCCTCGCCGAATACGACCTGGTGTGCGTGCACATTGAGGCGCCCGACGAGGCCAGCCACGAGGGCAGCATCAAGGAGAAGATTCGCGCCCTGGAAAATATCGACGAAAAAATCGTGGCCCCTGTTTGGGAAGCCCTTCGCTCGTATGGTGAATACCGCATCATGGTGTCCCCCGACCATCCCACGCCCGTCCGCATCAAAACACACAGCCACGGATATGTGCCGTTCGCCATAGCTGGCACGGGTATCAAATCAGGAAACGCCCCCGCTTACCACGAAAAAGCGGCGGAGCAGTCGGGCCTGGTCTTTCCTGAAGGTTGGAGGGTCATGGAATATTTTCTTCACGGGGAGGGCCGCTAGGGCAGGTGCTTCCTCACCAACGTCGCGAACGTGACCGTCCCTGGGATCGGAAATACTGTGGCACAATCAATCTTCCAGGCGCTCCCATCACAAGCCGAAAGAAGATCGTTGAGAAGGAACCATACCTGCAGGTGAATCGAGGGTGACAGACAATGGCCATTCTGGTGCAGAAGTTCGGTGGGACAAGTGTTGCCGACGCTGAAAAAATTCTGGCGGCCGCCCGGAAGGCAATCCGGGCACAGAAGCAGGGCTACCAGGTGGTGACGGTGGTCAGCGCCATGGGGCATACCACCGACCACCTCATCGAACTGGCGAAACAGATCGATCCCGATCCGCCTGCCCGGGAAATGGACATGCTCCTTTCCACCGGCGAGCAGGTGAGTGTGGCCCTGATGGCCATGGCGATCCACCGATTGGGACATCGCGCCATCAGCTTTACCGGGGCGCAACTGGGAATCCGCACCGACAGCACGCACACCAAAGCCCGCATCCGCTCGATCCAGACGGATCGCATCCGTCAGGCGCTGGATGAAGGGTACATCGTGATCGCCGCGGGTTTCCAGGGAGTCACCGACACGGCGGATATCACCACTCTGGGACGTGGTGGGAGTGACACTACGGCAGTGGCCCTGGCCGCCGCTCTGCGTGCGGAAACCTGCGAGATTTACACCGACGTGGACGGCGTTTACACGACGGACCCGCGGCTGGTCCCGGAAGCCCGCCGGATGAGCCGTATCAGTTACGATGAAATGCTGGAACTAGCCACGGCGGGGGCGGGCGTCATGCACAACCGCTCGATTGAATTCGCCAAACGTTTTTCCGTGCCCGTCCACGTGCGGAGCAGCTTCAGCGATATGCCAGGCACGCTTATTTCCTGGATGCCGGAGTCACGGAGTGTCCCGGTTTGTGGGGCGGCCGCCATCCTCAAGGAAGCACGGATCACCGTCCGCGGTGTCCCGGATCAGCCGGGCAACGCCGCGGCGATCTTCTCGCGGTTGGGTGCCAGGAACATCGCCACCGACATGATCGTGCAAAACGTGGCTGAGGGCGGTCGCGCAGACATTTCCTTCACGGTATTTCAGGAAGAGCTCCCGGCCGCACTCCGCGTGGTGGAAGAAACGGCCCGGGAAATCGGAGCCGAAGGTGTCAATTACGACGAAAACGTGGCCAAGGTCTCGGTGGTGGGCCTGGGAATGGCCAAACAACCGGGTGTTGCCCAGCGGATGTTCCAGGCGCTGGCCGACAAGGACATCAACATCCTCATGATCACCACCAGCGAGATTAAAATTTCCGTGCTTGTGGAGCGGGACCGCGCCGTCGAAGCCCTGCGGACGGTCCACGCAGCGTTTGAGCTGGACAAAGAACCGCCGCAGGCCGAGGAAGAAGCCCGACCGGAAGAATTGGGCAACGACCGCGAGCGGATCATCGGACGGCTCCAAGGGATGGAGGATCTGGTGATCGAGTCAATCTGTCTGGATGAAACCCAGGCCTGTGTGACGCTTTCCAACATCCCGGATCGCCCGGGGCTGGCCGCCCGCGTCTTCCGCCAGGTCGCGGAGCGCGAAATCGTTGTAGATATGATCGTGCAGAGTGTTGGTCGGGACGGCAAAGCAATGATGAGTTTCACCGTGCCGCAGTCGTCCTACGAGGCGGCTCTGGCCGCCTGCCGGCCTTTCTGCCAGGAGATCGGGGCTGCTCCACCGACCGGCCGTCCCAAGGTCGCCAAGCTCTCGATCCTGGGAACGGGATTGAAAAGCCACATCGATGTCGCCAGTCGGACCTTCAAGACCCTCGCCCAGTCGCAGATCAACGTGGAAATGATCAGCACCAGCGAGGTACGGCTGAATGTGGTGACGACGGGCGACAAAGGCCGACAGGCCCTCACCGTCCTGCGTCAGGAATTTGCCGAAGAGCTCCTCGACCTGTGATTTCGCCCGGCGTGGCCGCAGCGGTCAGAAACGAAAAAATTTCTCTGCCGCATCGTTCCCCCGTCATCGGGTGCAGGTCGTCCTGTCCTGGGCTATGGTGCACGCCGTTTAGGGTAAGCCTTCTCTGGCGGACACGATAGGCGTGGCCAACCAAGAAAAGGACATGACAAACATGTCCCTCCGAAAGGACACGACAAGCGTGTCCCTCCGGAACGCGGACACGACAAGCGTGTCCCTCCGGAATGTGTCTGCGAATCGAACTTCGCGGTGAAGTGGAGTGTTTGCCGGGGGACTTTTCCGTCATAATGAAAAGGGAAAACGCTCGGCCGGGCGGAAAACTCCGCCGATGGTGTGCTGATCGCTGAGGAAACGCCGGCGATGAATTCGTGATCAGAAGGGGTTCGTAAGAAAACCCGGCGGGATTGAGTGTCCCATCCGCCGCGATTGACTGGATGCAAACAATCGGGAGTCCCGCTATGCTTCTGGAAAGAGAAGAATACATCGAGCAGGCGTATTTCTTTCGGGCCCTTCGGGAACGTCTCGATCAGGGGGTTTCCACCCAGGAACTTCTCAAAACCATCAAACAGGAAATCCTTTCCACGACCAAACTCCCCCTGGCCATTGACTTCATGACCACCGAACTTCGCTTCACCGGGGGATTTGCCTCGGCTATGGCCAGGCTCAGCCACTATTTCACCCCCTTTCAAGCGTTCGTCATTCACGAGGCCGAACGGGAAGACGGACGGCTGGATTTCCGCGTCGCGCTGGAGATCCTGGAAAAAGAAGCGGAGTACAAAGCCAAAGGCGCGAGCGTTCAGGGTGTTTTCCTCTACCAGTTTGAAACCCTCTGCCGCAATCGCCTGGGATACGACAAGGGGCTGGAAGCAATGGCTGGAGATCCCATCTACGATGAAAACTGGCGGGAATTCATCCTCGATCTCCGCCGACAGGTGGGTCTCATCGATATTGCGGATATGATCTTCGTGCGGAGTGAATACTACCGGCAGCTCCGCGGGGATTCCGGCAAGCCCATTCTGTTTGGTGAAAAAGAAGGAAAGATTGCGCTGGCCAATCGCCGGAAGGATCCGCTCTACCTGTTCGCCGCGCTCTCCCGACATTTAGGCTATCCCTCCGTCCCCCGGCCCAAACGCGAGGAAATGGTCCTTCTCAATTACTACACCCTTCTCCGCCGGGTGGAACGCCTGGAAATGCGCATCAAACTGCTCGAAGAAGAACAGCGGGGAGGAATCGACCTCAGTCAGTTCTACGTCAAGCCGGAGGATCAGCAGAAGGACAAATCGCGCTGACCCTCCCCACGCAAGCGTCTCGCCAGCGGCACGCACATTCAGGATAGAGCGGGCAAAAGAGCCGGCAGTGTGAATACTTCAAGAATGGCCGGGGAAGAAAGCGACTTTCGGCCGGAAGGGCCATGTCAGATCATGTTGTGTCGGGCAAAGACTTCCACCGCGGAGGCGCCGGCTTCCAGTTCGCGACGGGCTTCGGCACGCTTCTGCACACGCTGCAGGGCGGCCTCCACCACATCGGCCTCCGCTCCCTGGGGAATAATGCAAACCCCTTCGTGGTCTCCGAAAATCAGGTCACCCGGCCGAATCCGCACATGCCCAATCTGCACCGACACACGAAAATCCACAACCTTCCCCCGTGTCCGCTGATCCTGGGCAAACGCCCCGCGAGAGAAAATCGGGAACGAGAATCGGGCAAGGGCTGCGGTATCACGGACGCAACCGTCCACCAGGGCACCGGCCGCGCCCAACTGGACCGCGCGGACGGTCATCAATTCGCTCCACATGGCAAGCTCATTGCGACCGCCCGTGGCCACAAAGACTTCCCTGGGACGCAGGTCATCCAGGGCCTCCAGCATGAGTCCGAACGGTTTGGCGAAGACCGGGTTCAGTCCACTGGGAGAAAACGTCTCGTAACAGTCCGCAAAAAGCACCGGCATCGCCCGACCCACGAGCACCATCCGGGGATCCAAAGGGCGGATGGCGATCGGCAAGAATTGGGCGTTGAGCCCGATCTGATCCAGCACCTCTCCCACCACCGCCGTGGAAAGCTCTTGCCGAAAGAGGGCGAAGAGCTGCTCGTCGTTCTTCCACAACTGGTTGTTCATGAGGTTTCTCCGATGACGAGATCGAATCTCTGAAGCGGAGGAATACCCGCGGGCATGGTTACTTTAGTTCCACCCATCAAACATAGTTTGCGTAAATCAGTCAGATTGTCAACTTGATGATAGGATTTTCGGTCATCCAGGTGCGAACGCCGCGAGTAGTGTGCGCGAAAAACCGGTTTTTCTTTTCTTGTCGGCAGGCCGAGGTTTCCCCCGGGCACGACAGGCGTGGCCTTCCCAAGGACTTCCCGGACGGATCTCCCTGACAATCCGCTTTCGGAGGGACGTGCCTGTCGCGTCCGCTTTGCCCGTTTCCACCGTCCACTCCAGCGACCGTGCCTCGTTTGCGTGTTTGGGTTCCCGCTTGACCGCAGCGGCAATTTATGAATTGCCCCAAAGCACATTGTGCCTGTGGCGTCTCAGGGGGCTTTTTCCAAAAGGCAGGATGGATCAGCCGTCCAGCCCTGTCGCTTTTCTGCGGGAACTCCCTTATACTAATCTATGCTTTTGCGAACACACGCGGACAAACCTGCGACGAGTTCGCCGCGGGAATACGTGGATGTTCGGGGCGAAGAAGGAAGACTGTCCGTCTCGTCTTGACGTAACGTGTCAGGGAGGCAACGTGTATAGCCTGTCGATAGAGTAAATCTGGCAAACAGGATTTACAGCACCCTCTGGTTAGAAAAGGGAAGGAAAGGAGTTGCGTCATGAGGTCGTGGAATCTCTTTGGTGCTTTTGTGGCCGCAGCATGCGGTCTGCTGCTGTCGCTGCCGGGGCAACTTCTGGCCCAGCAACCGTCGGCACCCCCTAGCATGGAGGTCAAGCCGGTTGTGGTGGTCAGTTTCGCCGGAATTGATCGGCTGTTTGAGGACGTTGAGTACCTGGGCAAACTGGCTGGCGTGGAGAGTCTGGCCGAAAATCTGAAAAACTCGCTGGCGGCTCAAACCGGTGAGCCCGGCGTCCCCGGCGTCGATGCCAAGCAGCCGTGTGGTGTTGTCGTACAGACCAACGGCTTTCAATTCCTGGTGACCGGTTACGTTCCCGTCACGGATTTTGATAAGACGCGGGAATGGCTGAAAAGCCGAGAGATCGAACTGAAACAGGAGGGGGACCTGTGGTCGGCAGACCTCCCCAACGGCCAGACACTGTTTGTGGCGCACAAGAACAACTGGGCGATCATTGCCGCGGACAAGCAGGTGTTCTCGCAGGTCGGTGACAATCCGCCGCCGAGCCTGACGGAGCTTTCCGGCACGCACGACCTGAGCGTTCTGCTCTACATGGCCAATATCCCGCCGATGTTCAAACAACTCGGCCTGTCGATGATCCAGCAGGGAATGGACATGGCCCTCCAGCAGCAGGCCAAGGAGACAGGCAAGGACGTCACCCAGCAGCGGGAAATGATCCAGCGCTCTTTCCAGCAAATGCAGGTCATGCTGGATGAAATCGACACGATGACCGTGGGACTGACGGTGAATAGCCCACAGGCCGCCATCTCGCTGGTGTACACCGTGGTACCTCGCCCGGGCACCGAGTATGCCCGCAACCTGCGTCAGAATCAGGATGTGAAAACCCGGCTGAGTGGCTTTGTCCTTCCGGAGTCCACCTTCGTGCTGCGGGAGACCGCTCGCATCGGGCAGCGTGACATCGAGCAATTCAAAACGACCGTCATTCCGAATTACAAAAAGCTGGTCAGCGAGTCGCTCGACAAAGAAAAAAGCCTGAGCAAAAAGGAAAAGCGGCTGGCAACAGACCTTATCAATTCCCTGCTCGACGCCATGGAAGCCACCGTCGATAAGGGCACGCTCGATCTGGCGATCTCGGCTCAGGTGAGTGACCGGCAATTGACGGCCCTTGGCGGCATGGTGCTCGAAGATGCTGCAAAAGTGGAGAAATCATTTCTCAATTTGCTCAAACAGGCTATGGAAAATGACCCGGATGCCAAAAAGTACGTGCACGTCAATGCAGCCGAATACAAAGGCTTTCGG
>NZ_JACIYL010000610.1 GCF_014359955.1 Thermogutta sp.
TCAAAAGACAAGCCACCGCTGTCCAACGCATGTCACCCTCCTTATTCTGTCGCCATGGGCAGAGAACTGTTGCGGGGCGACCCCCGTAGGTTTCCAAAAATGCGAGCCAGTGTCCGACTCTTCCCGGACAGGAGCAGTTTGTTTCACTTTAGCGAAGAGCAACTGCCGGGAAAAGGGCGTAGGTGCCCCTGCAGTCTCTGTCAATCTGACTGAGTTCTGGTGAGTTCTGAAAGAGACTGGGAGAGCGCTCCGAGGGCGTGCTCGATGGTGGTGGCAACTGCGTGATAACCTCCGACTTGCTCCCCAGATTACGAAATCACGGGCGATGGTGAGAGAAAACGGCGACGCACGCGCAAGCAAGGATCATGACGATGAATCGAGCGTATATGCCGCCATCATGTGATGGTTGGAAATGCTTCATTGACCTGGTGTTTTGCCCGAATTTCTCGCTCACATCGTGAGAACGTGCCCACGCGATAGCACTGCATGCACTACAACGCGTTGTGGCAGGTTGCTGCCTTCGCCAAGATGTTGAGTGAGCATTGACACCGGCTGTATGTTCGGTAGATTTTGCTTAGTTCGCTTAAACAATTTTCACGGGTTGGAATTCCACGGAGGAAATTCCCCTCGCCATGACAGGGACGTCGCGCACATCTATTCCGATCGTTCAGTCCTCGCTGCTTCCTGCCTCACCGCATCTCGCAGCTTTTCGCGTTGATCGACTCCAAGGGCAAAAGGTGTCAAGATTTCTCCATATTGGCCGCGGACAGAGACATGGGGAATTCTTGCGTAGAAGGCGGTACAACGGCCCTGCAGTATCCATTCCGGTCCAATGGTTTTGTGGTTGACCAACAGGGAGGTGTTTTATGCGACGGAAGCCACTGATCGGCCTGAACATGGACTACCGGCCTGCGGACAAGGTCAATCCCGCAAAGGGAGAGATCGCCGCGGGCTATTTTGACTGCCTCATTCGGGCACAGGCAGTGCCTGTGGTGGTGCCTCCGCTAACTAACCGCTCTGACATTGAGTGCGTTCTGGACACACTGGACGGATTCGTCCTCATTGGTGGTGCCGATCTCGATCCCATTCGAGACGGCTGCTACCGGCATGCGCACACCCAGGTCATGCATCCGCGGCGGGAGGACTTCGACCGCATGCTGGCAAAGTTGATTGGGCAGCGCCGGATGCCCGTCCTGGGAATTGGGGCGGGAATGCAACTTCTCAATGTGTCTCAGGGGGGCACGCTTTCCCTCCACATTCCCGACGACTTCCCGACGGCCATTCCCCACTGGGATCCCCAGGATCCATATCACCGTCACGGCCTGGTGGTGACCAAAGGCTCCCTCATCGATCGCGTTTACGGTGAGGGAGAAATCCGCGTGGCGAGCCGGCATCACATGGCCATTCTCGATCTGGCACCCGTGTTCGAGGCTACCGCCCGAGCTCCGGACGGAATTATCGAGGCCATTGAAAGCCGGGATCCCGATTGGTTTGCTGTTGGTGTTCAGTTCCATCCGGAGTGCGAAGCCGCGTCGGCACTCGACCTGCGCGTGTTCGAGGAATTCGTCGAGAGCCTGTTAAAGCGGACAGGGAGGCACACCGCGGCCATCCCTGCGTAACAGGTGGTCTGCCTGTGTACCGCCTCTGTCCGGTCGCGTGACTGTCTGCTGTGAGGCCAACAGGCTCGGATTCAGGCAGTGGCGGACAGGACCGCTTCTGGCGTACTGGTTTGGGGCTGCGATTCCGCCACGAGCAGGAATCGCATGCTTACCGTCCACCGACCTTCGGCATCCGGCTGGACCAGCCAGTGGGGCTGAACTGCCACTGACTGATGCACCAGCTCGAATCCGCCTTCCGACTGGCTCACGGAAGCCACCGGGAACGTCCAGACGTCGGTTGGACGGGAAAACCCAACCTGAACGCGCAGCCCAAGCCACTGGTCCACCAAAGCGAGGCCCGACACCTGGCCGAGGTCCAAGCGCGTCCCCAGATGGCCGAGTTTTTCCTCGGCAAGGCTGAGGAAGAACCGATCGTCGGCTTCGGCAGGTAACCCGGCAAAATTAAATTCCACCGCGAAAAGGAAAGGCCGATCGGGCGGAAGATTCTCCAGCCGGTAGGCCACTTCGAGGATCGATGAACCGGCGCTCAACAGGACGGCCTTGGTCACACGGATCCTCTGATCGAGGACGTCCGCCTCTGTGGTCAGCGTGGCGCGGACACGATCGGGGTTGGTGTGAATGGTGCCCTCGTAGGGTTGCTCCCAAAGCTTCGCCCAGGGCATTATCTGACCGCTGGCAGCCTGTTCCAGCGTGGTTTCGGGACTGAGCACGAGATCGACAAGACTTTTTCTCGGATAGATGTCGTACTGAAGACGGGACTCCAAGCCAGCTTGTTTGAAGACGACTCGGTCGTGAATGCTCGCACAACCTTGGTGTTCGGGCGAGGCACCTGCTCGCACTTTCTCATGATAAAGTTCGGGACGTCGGGTCATGGTGGCCAGCAAATTCCGACGGACAGGGCGGCAATCCCATTCGTAGAGGATGCCCCCTTGGTGTGGCGCCAGGTATGCGACCATGCGATCGTTGGCCAGGCGGATTTCTGGCCTTCCGTCGAAGTTGAAATCTTCTGCGGTTGCCTGGACCCAGTGTTCTGGGCGTCCCTGGGCCTTTTCCAGGAGTTCGTCGGCGGTGATGAGTTGCTCGTAGATGGCATTTCGTAAATGGGGGAGATAAATGCCACCAAAAGCGCCGTGCCAGTACGGGCAGTTACACTGTCC
>NZ_JACIYL010000611.1 GCF_014359955.1 Thermogutta sp.
AGCTGGCGAGACGTTTTCGTCTCCGGGACAAAGTACTCGCGACGGTTTTTGGAGCAAACACAGATGGGCTGAGAGGGTTTCCACTGGAGAACGGACGCGGCGTCAGGCGGAAGCGAATTGAGTCTCAATTTCGATTGGCGTCGTCCCCGCGCAATTAAATTGACAAACGATGGTGGCTCCGTACATGCTAAGAGTAAGCTCACCCCCGAAAAAAGGTTTCCCGCCCATGATTCGCAAGGTCTGTAGCGACGGCGTTGGCTACTCGGTGGTGGATCTCACCGACGTCCGGCACGTTTTTGCGGCGGCGGTGCCGCGAGTTTCCGGTGACCTAGCCACGCAAACCTGGGACGCCTTGCGCACGATCGAATCGGTCATGAAAGAGGAAAGCACGCTCGGTTCGATCGTGCATCAGGTCGTCTTTCTCGCCGATGACTCCAAACTTGCCGAATGCCGCGACGTGATGCGGGAGTTTTACGGGCCGGAATTCCCCGCCACCACCTACGTCCCTCAAAAGCCGTGCCACGGCGCCCTCGTGTCGATCGAGGCACTGGGTGTGGGTCGGAAGAAAGGCGATGTGACTATCGAGCGCAAGAGCGAACAGCTCGTGATCGCGTCGCACAACGGTGTCTCATGGATCCACTGTGCGCATGTCACTCCTGATCCAGAGGTGGACGGGGTTTACCAACAGGCACTCAACGCGTTCAGCAAGATGCGGGGAATTCTAGGGTCTGTGGGAGTCGACTTTGCCCAGGTCATTCGCACCTGGCTTTACCTAGGAGGGATTGTCGAGGGTGAAGGCGACAAACAGCGGTACAAGGAATTGAATCGCGCTCGGGCGGACTTTTACCAAAACATTCGTTTTCTCACCAACTATCTGCCCGTGGAAAAAGGGGCCGTCTATCCGGCAAGCACGGGAATCGGTGTCGATGGGCACCACCTCATCATGAGTTGCATCGCCATGAAGACGGATCGCCGGGACATTGTGGCCATGCCGTTGGAAAACCCCCGACAAACCCCGGCTTTTGGCTACGGGTGCGAGTACGGTCCGAAAAGCCCGAAGTTCTCCCGGGCCATGGCGCTCTCATGTGGCTCGTACGCGACGATTTTCATCTCGGGCACGGCGAGCATCACGAATTCCGAAACACGTCACATTGGGGATGTGGAAAAGCAAACGGAAGAGACTCTCGACAATATCGCAGCCCTCGTAAGCGAGGAAAATCTCGCCCGCCACAATCTCCCCCGATTGGGAACGACCCTCAATCAGTTGGCCCTTGTGCGAGTGTACATCAAGAATCCAGCCGACTATTCCAAGGTGAAAGCGATCTGCGATCGCCGCCTGGGTGAGGTACCCACCATTTACGCCATCGCCGATGTCTGCCGACCCGAGCTTCTTGTGGAAATCGAGGGCGTGGCATTCTCGCACCTGAAATGTGATAACGGCCACTGCTGAGCGCGATGCACTCAATGCCAGCTTCGGGGAAGAGAGGTCTGCGATCACATGCGCAGGCGGCTTTCGCTGCAGCGGAAAGTAAACCGGGATTGCCGCGATTACTGATGGGTCATCCCGAGGCGCGACCCACAGCGTGCACCAGGGCATCGCGTAGTTCCGGAAATCTCCAGTGAAACCCGGCCTCTTGCAGCCGTTCTGGATGCACGCAGGCACTGGCAAGGAGGACCTCCCGGGCCATCTCTCCGAAAAGCACCCGCAACAATAAGGCCGGGACCGGGAAAATGGCCGGCCGGTGAAGCACACGTCCCAACGTGTGCGCAAATTCCCTGTTACGCACCGGGTTCGGGCTCACAATGTTGAACGGGCCCGTACACTCTTCACGCTCCAACAGAAACAAGATGGCCTGAACGGCGTCCTCAAGCAGAATCCAGCTCCACCACATTCTGCCGCTGCCAATCGGCCCGCCTAACCCCCATTTAAAAATTGGCAACAGCCGTTGGAGGGCCCCGCCTTCCGACGAAAGGACCTGCCCGAATCGAAGACCGACCCACCGAATGCCATGGGCCTGTGCCTCCTGAGCCGCGGTCTCCCACTCCACGCAGGTTTGGGCCAGAAAACCACTCCCGGCAGGAGACTGCTCGGTGAGCGGCTCTTCGCCTCGATCACCGTAAAACCCGATGGCTGAAGCACAGAGAAACGTGTGGGGCTTTTTTTGAAAACTTGCCAGCGTACGGACGAGCAATCGCGTGCTGGCGATGCGGCTGGTCCGAATTTCTTCCTTGACCGCTCTATTCCACCGAGAGGCCACCGATCTTCCGGCCAGATGAATGGCCGCGTCGATGCCCTCCAACTGAGACACGTTGTCGATGCGCGTTCGGGCATCCCAGTAAACTTCGCCGTCGCCGGCGGGAGGTCGTCGCACAAGCACGAGAAGATCATGTCCCTGGCGTCGCAGCTCATGCGCGACCGCCCGCCCAATCAGGCCCGAACTTCCCGAGAGGAGAATTCTCATGATGTGTACTCTAAAATAAGGGGGCCCGGGATTTGGGCCAATCAAGTTACCCCACGCGGGAGAACCAACATCGGGAACCGAATTCGTGCCTACTCACCTTCAGTCGGTGTGGAAGACTTCGGGAATCGGCTTCCACCATTTACCCTCGGGCGTCCCCGGCAATCGAATTTGGCAGGGATCGGTCTCCTTCCACCAGCGCTGTGTTTCCGGGTCAGCCGCGATTTTGGCCATATCGGCTTCGTAATCGTCACCGATGTATTCGTAGTAACTAAAAAGATAGAGTTTTCCGTCCAGCTCGGCCAGATAGATTGAG
>NZ_JACIYL010000612.1 GCF_014359955.1 Thermogutta sp.
GCAGGGGACGAAACACACGAGCACGAATAGTCGGCCACCCGACAAACATGAATAGACGGTGATCTGATAAACATGAATAGTCGGCCACCCGACACACATGAACAGACGGTTATCCGACAAATATGAATAGACGGTCATCCGACACGCATGAACAGACGGTGACCCGACACACATGAACAGACGGTGACCCGACAAAGAGAACAAAACAGTCTATTCAGCAATCACTCGCCCCGGCCACCCTGCGAAAGGCGTCGTAGATGAGATGGTTGACCACGGTGGTCATGTCGCTGCCCGGATTATACTTCGCGATGTCCCGGACCGTGTTCAGGTGGTCCGTCAGCGTGCACTGTACAAGGTGGGCGGTGCCGCCGTCAGGCGCCTCCTCAGCTACGAGCCACCTCAACGCGCTCCGTCCCGATCACCAAGAATGCGCTCTCCGGCATTCCCAGAGCGCCTACCTTGTTCGTCTACACGGTTTTCCGGGCCAACGTAATTTGCAAATTTAAGTTCCGATCGGCTCCCATGATTCCAGAGGTTCTAAGTCGAAGCACCTCGCCCAGTATATAAGAATCAATGCGAATACGATCCAGAATATTACATGCTCTTTTACGCCAACTCGTTGCTTAGGAGGGCCTTTACGGAAGCGCACCCAAACTACACCCCATGATACCGCGAACGGCACGACCCAACCACCGATGAGCCCTATTAGGTCTTCACCATCTGGAAATCGCAGCGATAGGAGTCGTCCAAATAGAAGTTTACCGGGAACTTCGATAAACAGATCGAGCCATGCCATGAAAAGCTCACCACCCGCCCAGGGCCAAAGAAACGTCAATAATACAGCTGTCATACAGCCGTTCCATATCGTACGCGCCTTAGAATGGCTGTAAAACGAAAACACATAAGTGACCAAGCCAGCTATTGCGCTATGAATGAGAAAGAACGGTGTGGGGTCCATGGTGAAAAAGCCCTCACTCGTGTCTAGGGAATAGCGCGGCCATTCAAAGGGGTTAAACCTACGCGCTGTGCGACGCATTTAAAAAACCCCTCGTATGAAGCCGCATTGTGTACTCTCTGGTCTGTACTGAGCACTCCACCAGGTACGTCGTAAATAGGTGCTATCACCCCGCCAACTGCTGCGGGTGCTGTAACGTAGGCGACATCAATAGTCCCCGCGTAAATATGGGTCATCTCGTGAAGCAGTATCCCTACTTGGCTCAATTTGTCTTTTTTAAAGAAGGCCGGACATATATGGATGTCTGTTCCGAATATGTCACTAAAATCTGGTTTGCCGGGAGTGGTCCATGTATACGCAATCTTACTCCCCGTGCAAAAGGATTCGCATTCCAGGCCGACTGCTCGAGGGGCAAGTATACCGAATTGCTCTAAAAAAGCGAATGCAATGGCTTTTATACGGTCCCTTACGCTTAACAGCGTTGCATTGGAGATGGGTCCGACTTGGGGCACCACCGTACCGGGCAGCGTTCCTGGGATGTCGCCAAACCAATGGTCAAGGCAAGGACGAATCTCGTTGATGATCTTTCGGTATTCGGGATTCGTTGCCCGATTCGCCGCGCCGACGTCGGCTGCAATATCTACCATTTCCCAAACACGATAAGCCAGCCGAGCGGCGTCACACATCAGTGTCGCCAACTGTTCTTGCTGGTCGTAGCAGCAGTCGTCAAATTCGAGAATGAGGGTGCGCACGACAGTCCCTATCTTGCACGGTTGGTGAATGCGGGGGGCAAACGGCCACAGGGCGAGTGGGTCTGTGTGGATGATCGATCGATTATTCACATACCGATACAAGTTCCCATCGCCGCCGTTAAAGCCGATCGGGTCCTCGCTCAGCCAGCGGCCGACTGAAGCATCGTACCAGCGGTTGAGGTCGTTTTGGGGTTGGGTGTCACTATCAAACGGTCTTTGAAGTTGAGTGTCACTATCACATGAGCTACCCGTGAATAAGAAGAGACTATCCCTGAATAATGTTGGACCACCGTCGAATAAGAAAACGTTCTCGATCGCCGGATTACTCTCCGACCTCACCTTGCCGAAGGCATCGTAGATGAGATGATTGACCACGGTGGTCATGTCACTGCCCGAATCATACTTCGCGATGTCCCGGACCGTGTTCAGGTGGTCCGTCAGCGTCCACTGTACCGTTTCATCAGCACCGTTGTCAACATTTTCCTCGGGCAAAATTCAATTCACCGCCCGGTGGGCAGAAAGAGTTTGTCGCAGGGGAGGCGTTCAGCGAAAGCGTCGGGCACGGTTGCGGAAGTGCAGATAGTCGGCCAGTACATCGGCCAGGGGACGGCTCGTGTCCACCACGACGTGCTCCGCCTTGTTCCGCTGGCACAGTTCCGACAACCGGTTTTGGAACGCCTGAAACGCCGCCAGATAGTGCGGCCGAAGGTCTTCCGGCCGGGTGATCAGTTCATCAGTGACTTCCAGGCCGATGAATTTGGTCGGGCCCCGGAATTCAAAGGCGATTTCGTCATGATGGAGCACTTGCATGAGGACCACTTCGTGTTGGGCGAAGCGGAGGCGTTGGATGGCGGATTCCAGTTCATCAAGATGGGCGAAAAAGTCGCTTACGATGATAACGATTTCCCGTCGCTGAAACCGGCCGGCAAGCTGGGCCAGACATTCTCCCATGGAGGTTTTGTCGCGGGCTTCGGAGTTGTCGAGGTGCTCCGTCATCCGCACAATCTGCGCGAGGGCGTTACTGGGAGGTACGAATCCGCGCGGTTGATCGTCAATCGTGGAGAGG
>NZ_JACIYL010000613.1 GCF_014359955.1 Thermogutta sp.
ACTCGTTCTCGTTCGGTTGTTTCTCTTCTCGAACGTGTTGTCTTCGATTGGGGTACCTAAGCGATTACAAGCGGTTACAGTTGTAACGGGTGCGGTCGCTCGGTGTGGTTCTTGCGAAACACCGATTCGGAGTTGCCGGTTTAAGGAAGGCCAATTTTTTCTGAGTTTTCCGGCAAACGGTAGCGGGCGATTCTCAGAAGACTTTCGCTCGGATGCTGTCTAAAACGCCTGATTGGCATCAGCGATCAAGCTGATTACCCCACCTGTGTCTCTCCCCGAAGAACGATTTCCAGTTATACTCTTGAGAAACCTGGCACCGGCCAGCCCTCGACAGTGACCTTTTTCTCGATGAGGACGGGTTCATGTTTGCATTCTTCTGGACGTGCCTTGCAGTGGTGTGGGCGGCGAACGCACCTTGCGATCTTGTCACGGAGAAGTGGGAAGTCCTGGATGCGTGCGACATCGGGCCGGTGTGGGCAGGTCATCCGGTAGGCTTCTTTCTCCTCACGGTTCCGCCCTACCAGTACGTCGCCTTTTATGACGCCGAGCGGCAGATGGTTGTCGGACAGCGGAAACTCGATGAATCACATTTTCGCTTTAAAAAGCTGCCCACGTCGGTGGGATGGGACAGTCATAACAGCATCGTGATGGCGGTGGATAAACGCGGCTGTCTCCACGTCAGCGGCAACATGCATGTGACGCCGCTCATTTATTTCCGGATGACCGCGCCGCATGATCTGCACAGTTTGATCCCCGTTCACAAAATGGTTGGGGAGAATGAAGACCGGGTCACTTATCCTCATTTCATCACGACGCCAGATGGCAGCCTCATCTTTTATTACCGCGACGGTGCTAGCGGTCGCGGGCGTCAGCTTTTCAATATTTACGACGCAGAATCACAGTCCTGGCGACGTCTTTTGCCGGTCCCGCTTTTGGATGGAGGAGAGGAAATGAGTGCCTATCCGTCGGGGCCGATTCTGGGTCCAGACGGACTGTGGCATCTCTGCTGGATGTGGCGGGACACGCCCGACTGCAGCACTAACCACGACATCAGCTATGCCCAAAGCCGTGATCTCGTCCACTGGGAAACGGTTGATGGCACGCCTCTGACCCTCCCCATCACACCAGCGACGCCGGGTGTGATTGTCGATCCGGTACCCGTCAAACTGGGACTGATCAACGTCGGGCATCATGTGGGGTTCGACACCCAGCACCGACCGATTGTCACCTATCATAAGTATGACCAGTCTGGCCGAAGCCAAATCTACAATGCTCGGTGGGAAAAGGATCACTGGGTCATTTATCAAACAAGTGATTGGGATTATCGCTGGGAATTTTCGGGCGGGGGGAGCATCGGGGCGGAAATTACGGCGGGCCCCGTCCAGATTGTGAAAGCGGGTTATCTTTGTCAAAGATTCAGCCACAGTCAGTATGGAAGTGGCACCTGGGTGCTCGACGAGAAGACGTTGCGTCCGATGGACACGTGTCGGCACACCGTCCGGCTCCCCGCAGAGATGACACGCCGGGAATCTGAATTTCCCGGAATGGAGGTCCGCCTGGCCTGGGACTCGGGCCATCCGCCTGAAGGGGACACCTACGTCCTCAAATGGGAAACGTTGCCCCCCCATCGGGACCGACCTCGTCCGGGGCCGCTGCCGCCTCCGAGCACCTTGCGGCTCTATCACCTGCGGCGGGTGCCATGATCGGACTCCCCAGTCGCATAACGCAAGATAAGTCACCCGTCCGATGGTGACGCGGTTTTAGATGATTCCCTTCATAAAGAGAGCGAACAGAGGAAAACCTCGCGAGAACCACCGGACTCGGCCTTCAGCCGTAGGAACCTGTTCGGCCCGAGCTCACGCCGGATGGCGGCTGCGGAAATCGGACGACTCTGGCCTGGTCTCTGTTTGAAATCAAAGAGCGGATCAGATACGGTCCGTTTCTTGCTGCGGTGGTGGCCGTGCGGATGTGAAGTTCGGCGAGCAGTCCCAGAGCCAGGAGAACAAGACTCATTCCCCACGAGACAACCGCTGCCGCCAGAAGCGGAATGCCGAGGGGCAAACGCCCCAGGGCGGTCCAGACAAGCCCCGGTACCGCGGTCATGGTCCCCAGGCATCCGGCCACGGCGGACAGGCCTGCCATCAGGCGGATGGGTTTCCATCGATAGCGGGTGAGGAACACAATCAGGGGCAGGTCCGCCAGAACCGCGAAAAATCTGCGCAATCCGTATTTGCTTTTTCCAGATCTTCTCGGACGGTGATTCACGACGATCACCGTGCTTTTTGCCCCCAGGTCGCGTGCCAGGATGGGCAAATACCGGTGCATGTCCCCCACCAGTTCGAGATGTTCCACCACCCAGCGACGCATCGCGCGGATCCCGCAGCCCAAATCGGGTGTGGGGGCGCCCGTCAGTTTCCGAATTAGCCAGTTGGCCACCTGGGAGGGAAGTCGCCGATGCAAAAAGGAATCCTGCCGGTGCAATCGCCAGCCGTGGACGATATCGTAGCCCTCCGCGATTTTTGCCAGGAAATGGGGGATGTCTCGCGGATCGTTCTGGAGATCCCCGTCGAGCGTAATGACGACATCCCCATGCGAGGCGTCCATGCCTGCGCGGAGTGCCGCCGCCTGACCGAAACGTCGGGTAAGAAAGATGACCTGGACTTGGTCATCTTTTTCAGCAATCCGGGCAAGCCTTTGTGGAGTTTCGTCGGTGGAACCGTCGTCCACGTAACAGATGTCCCAAGAGCAGCCGAGGGATTGAAGAACTT
>NZ_JACIYL010000614.1 GCF_014359955.1 Thermogutta sp.
GCACTCCATATGGAGTGCGGGGCTTTAGCCCCGCTATCGGCGCGGGACTTCAGTCCCCGCCAAAGGCAAGGGATGATCCAACGGTGAATGACGGACGTGACAGGCACGTCCCTCCGAAAAGCGGACCCGACGAGCGGGTGCCTCCGGGAGGCGGACGTGACAGGCACGTCCCTCCGGGAAAAGCGGACCTGACAAGCAGGTCCCTCCGGGAGGCGCTTCGGAGGGGCACGCTTGTCGTGCCCGGGGAAAGGCAATGGATGATCCAATATTAATCGGCGGACGTGACAAGCACGTCCCTCCGAAAAGCGGACCTGACGAGAGGTTCCTCCGGGAAAAACGGACCCGACAAGCAGGTCCCTCCGAGGTGCCAGGGGGCTATTCGTGAATGGCCCGATTGGAGTGTTTCATCGAAGATGGGCCCCGCCTTGCTTCAGCCTCATTCCACCTTGCTCTTTTTGCCTGGCTGCGCTAGAATGCGCAAGTCACTACGGATGTCCATCGGCAAAGGAACAAACGACATGGCAGTGGTCACCGATGAGGGCCTTTGCGGGGGCACCCGGTGGTCAGAGTGGCGCCCTCTTTTTTGGGCGTGTGAAACTGTGTGGAGAGACTGAGAGGTGATTTATGGAACCCCCGCTGGCGGCAGTGCTGTTGAGACATCCCACCAAACCGTCTTTGGAAAAGCTCGACGAAGCTCTCCAGGCAAACTGGCAGGATTTCCCGCCCATCGAGGAAGCACTCGTGTCACCGCCCCCGGATGCGGATTTGCCGCCATTTCAGGCCATTCGGGCGGGTGATACGGTGGCGTTTATCCTTTCGGAGGCGGACCCCATCCCGGAGGAAGAGCTCGAGCTCCCCTGCCTGTCGGCATGGTACTGGCCGGATGCCCAGAAGGCGGTCAAGGAGCACACGGCCCATTTGCTCGTGATTTTGCCGGAGCCGCCGCAAGATCCGCTTGAGCGGTACATCCTCCTGACACAAATCACAGCGGCTTTGGCCCAGATTACAGACTCTGTGGCGGTGTTTTGGCCTCGCGCCCTTTTGATCCACAAGCCGGAGGACTTCATCAATTCCGCCCGGCAGATGGGACCGGGCCAGTTTCCGCTGGAGCTATGGGTGGGCTTTCACGGAGAGGTGGACGAGGATCAAACGCTGACTTTGTTCACCCGGGGCATGGCCGCCTTTTCACTTCCCGAAATCGAAGTCTATAACACCCGGCGGCAAGCGCAGTTTGTCTACGAGCGGGTGTACAACATCGCGTACTATCTGCTCGAAAATGGCCCGGTCATCCATGACGGAGAGACGGTCGGGATGAGTGAGGACGAGCAGTACAAGGTGCGGATTGGTCCGTCCCGCCTTGAACCGCGGATTCGGGCTCTCCAGGTGGAGATGTGACACGCCTCCCTCAATGAGTATTTTCCTGGGATGATGATCCCGGGGTGCATCGTCAGCATCGGATAAAAGTCAGCGAACGGATTCGGTGAGTTTCGGGAGACAGCACACATGCTGTATGCGGTGATCTTGGCCGGGGGATCAGGAACACGCCTCTGGCCGGAGAGTCGCGCTGCCCGTCCCAAGCAGCTGCTGCCCATCGGGGGAGAGAAAAGTTTACTGCGGGCGACGGTGGACCGCGTTCTGCCGCTGGTTCCGCTCGATCGTATCCTCGTAGCGACGAGCAAAGATCTGGCACCGGCCATTGCCGAGGAATTGTCTTTTCTTCCCCGGACGGCGATTCTGGTGGAACCGGCCCCCCGCAACACGGCACCGTGTTTGGGCCTGGCCGCCGCTCGGCTTCTGCGTGAAGACCCGGAAGCCATCATGGCGGTGTTGCCCGCCGACCATGTGGTGTCGCCGGATCGGGCGTTTTTGCAAGACCTGGAAACGGGCGTGCGGCTGGTCATGGAAGATCCGCGGCGGTTGGTGACGTTCGGCATCCCGCCTACTTATCCCTCACCATCTTTCGGGTACATCGAGCGCGGTGAGCCTCTGGCTCTTCCCGAGAGCGGCACACTTGAGGAGCCCAATCGGGCAGAGACATCCCCACCGCACCGGATCTTCCAGGCGCGACAGTTCTGGGAAAAGCCCTCCCGGGAAACCGCTCGGAAATATCTGGAGGCCGGTACTTTCTACTGGAATGCGGGTATTTTCGTTTGGAAGGCGGCCACTCTCTGGCGCGCGCTGGAGAGTTACTGTCCGGAAGTTTTTCAGCCCCTGGCCCGCATTGCCGCAGCCGCTGACTCGCCGCGATTCGGGGAGATCCTGGACGCCGAGTTCGAGCAGATCAAAAACATCTCCATCGACTATGCCGTCATGGAAAAGGCGGAAAACGTCGTGGTTGTCGAGGCGACATTCCGCTGGGATGACGTTGGTGGCTGGCGGGCGCTGGAGCGGCTGCTGACCGCCGATGAGCGAGGCAACGTCGCCGATGCCCCACGCGTCATCTTCCTGGATGCGGAGGGCACGATCGTTCACAGTCGCCGGGATGAGCATCTCATCGCCACGCTGGGCGTCAAAGACCTGGTTATTGTGGTCACTCCGGATGTCACGCTGGTGGCCGACAAAAATCGCGAGGAAGAGGTTCGCCACCTTCTGAAGGAGCTGGAACGGCGGGGGTGGCGGGAGTACCTGTAGTGCGCCGCGAGCGAAGGGATTTCAAGCGGCTCATCTTGCATGGGCTTGGTTGATGCCGAAAGGTGAATTGAATGGCGGGTGGAACGACAGAATTCCGTGTCAATCTGGACGTGTTCCGCGGCCCGCTCGATGTCC
>NZ_JACIYL010000615.1 GCF_014359955.1 Thermogutta sp.
CGAACTTCCATGTTGCGGACTGACGAAATCCTTTCTACGATCCGGATGCTTCACGCCGAGCATCTTGACGTCCGGGCGGTCACTCTGGCTTTAAATGTGGAAGACTGTGCGGCACCCAACGTCGATCACATGTGCCGCAAACTCAAGGAAAAAATCACTGCCCGCGCATCCCGGCTGGTCGATATATGCGACCGCGTTGGGGCCAAATACGGAATCCCGGTGGTCAACAAGCGTCTCGCCATCTCGCCGATTTCCACGCTCCTGGCGGGTCATGGCAAAGGTGCAGCCCTGCAGGTCGCCAGGACTCTCGACGCAGCGGCCACCGCCTGCGGCGTGGACTTTGTGGGGGGATATACGGCCCTGGTTCACAAGGGAATCTCGTCGGGAGACCAGGTGGTTCTCGATAGTCTTCCCGAAGTTCTCGCTTCCACCCAGAAAGTCTGTGCTTCGGTCAACGTGGCCTCACGAAAAGCCGGCATCAACATGGACGCCGTGCGAGAGATGGGCCGGATCATCGTGCGAACAGCCGAACTCACCGCCGACCGAAAGGGCTTTGGGTGTGCCAAACTCGTGGTGTTCGCGAACATTCCGGAAGATAATCCCTTCATGGCCGGCGCTTATCTGGGTTCAGGAGAACCAGAAGCCACAGTCAACATCGGCGTTTCCGGTCCCGGGGTCGTGGGAAGTGCCCTCAAACGGAGGCTGGAACGCGGTGACAAGGTCACGCTGGGCGACCTGGCGGAGGAGATCAAAATCACGAGCTTCCGCGTCACCCGGGTAGGGGAACTCATCGGTCGTGAGGTCGCAGCAGAATTGGGTGTGGCCTTCGGAATTGTGGACCTTTCACTTGCGCCGACTCCCATGGTGGGCGACAGTGTGGGTGAAATTATCAGGACGCTGGGTATCGATCGAATTGGCGCTCCTGGTTCCACGGCGGCTGTGGCGATGCTTAACGACGCCGTCAAGAAAGGCGGTCTGTTCGCCTCCAGCTCGGTCGGAGGCCTGAGCGGTGCGTTCATCCCAGTGAGTGAAGATGCGGCCCTCGCGGAAGCGGTGCGCTCGGGTTCCCTCGTGCTGGAAAAGCTCGAGGCCATGACGTCCGTATGCTCCGTGGGTTTGGATATGGTGGCCATCCCCGGCGACACCCCGCCGGAGACCATCTCTGCCCTGATTGCGGACGAGATGGCCATTGGAGTTATCAATGACAAGACCACGGCATGCCGTCTCATTCCAGTTCCCGGAGCAAAGGCCGGGGATTGGGTGGACTTTGGCGGGTTGTTTGGGGCCGCGCCAGTCATCGAGGTCCGTAACACAGGCGCTTCCGCGCGGTTCATCCAGTTCGGCGGGCGCATTCCGGCCCCGCTTCAATCACTCGGCAACTGACGGCGGACTCCTACGGCCAATTTGCCTGGCTGTGCGACTGGCTCATGGAGAACGGCTTCGCCCCGGCGGGATGTCAGCCGTTGGCGTAAGCTCGCAGATCACCGGCGATGGCGTCCAGTTGCTGGCGTAACGTGACCTTGTCTTTCGTGAGGTCTGTCAAGTCCTCCGGTGGGATATAACCGAAAATGTAAAATTTGCACTTGGGTTCTGTGCCGGAGGGCCTCACCGCGACATACTGGTGACCGTGCTCGTCAAGCTCGAGGACAACCACGTTGCCCCGGCGTGCGGCCGCCATCGCCAGTTCCATCTCATTTTCGTACTGTCCCAGCGGCTGATTGAGATCCCGCACCCGAACCACGGGTTTTCCCCCAAGAGACTTCGGCGGATCGGTCCGAAACCGATTCATCAGTTCGACCATTTTCTGCATCCCTTCCTGACCTGGAAGGGCAATGGAAAAAGCCGTCTCCTCATGCAACCCGTACGTGGTAAACAACTCGTCGAGTCGCATGGCAAGCGTTTTTCCGCTCACTTTCAGCTCGGCTGCCAGCTCGCACAGCGCCATTGCGGCAACGGCGCCATCTTTATCCCGGGCGTGATCTCCGATAAGAAACCCATAGGACTCTTCCGCGCCCAGCAGAAAGTATTCAGGTCCTTCGTAATCGATGGTCGCCCCAATCCACTTGAACCCCACCATGAGATCGTCGATGACCCGCACCCCATACTTCCGCGCAATTCTCCCGATGAGTCGCGTGGTCACGAGTGTTTCCACGACATAGTGACGCGCACTGAGACGTCCCTGCTCCTGCGCTTTGCGAATGACGTAGTCGGTGAGGAGGGCCCCAATCTGGTTTCCGGTAAGTGTCGTCCACGGCGATTCGGCATTTGGCCGAACGGGAACGGCACACCCGAGCCGGTCGCAATCCGGGTCCGTGGCCAGGGCGATGTCCGCGCCGATCCTGACGGCCTCGGAAATCAGCGGCTCGAAGACCGCCTTGTTTTCCGGGTTGGCGATGTGATCCGGCACATTGGGAAAATCTCCGTTCGGTTCGGCGTGGGGACCGTAAATATGAACATCCTCAAATCCGGCCGCCTTAAGGGCCGGTACCACCGCCGTAGCCCCCACTCCATGCAAGGGCGAGTAGAGGATTCGCAAGTTGCGCGGTCCCGGCTGACTTTGGCGGACAACGGCCTCCACAAATGCGCGGTCAACTTCCTCCTGACAGCAAACGATCTGGCCTGAGCGAATACCTTCTTCAAATGGGATTTTCTTGATGTCCTGAACGGCCATCACCGCCTCGATCATCCGCTTGTCGTGCGGCGGCAGCACCTGACCCCCGTTTGCCCAGTACACTTTCACTGCGTTGTCGCTTGGGGGAT
>NZ_JACIYL010000616.1 GCF_014359955.1 Thermogutta sp.
GTCCGGCTCTCGGAACGACTTGCGGACATCCTGAAGGAGCAGCAGAGGTGCTTCATCTTGGGGAAATGTCATAAGGCCTGCGCCTGTCCAAAAAACTGCAAAATTGAGCGTCAGTCAGCTAGACATTCTCACCCACCGATACGGTAGATCGGTGCGGATGGTTCATTTTTCGAGCACATGACGGCCGAGCGAGAATCGATTTCCGGGCGAATTTTGCCGGATAGGCCGCCGGTGCCGCACGCGGGACCTCGCTAAAGCCGATTTTACTCTCGGCGACGCGGCTTCGGAAACCCAGCCAAAACCACGGTCACGAGGACGCCGAAAGCGAAACAAGAGAGGGGCTTTCTCCCAGATGGGGCAGCCGAACCTTCGCCGAACGAATCAATGGGTTGGCAAAAGCCGCATAATCGTTAGTCAAAATTGACTGCTCTCCGGCGGGAAGCCTGCCATGTGAGATCACATGTCCTGATCGTTTTTCCCACCCAAGAAGAATCACGCGGCGCGGAGATCTTCGTATTGCAGCGAATGAAAGCGCCGATACATGGCCGACCGCGCAAGCAACTCGTCATGGCTGCCGATATCCACGATTTGGCCGTCCTGCATGAGCATCACGCGATCGGCGAGGCCGATCGAGCTCAGCCGATGGGTGATCATGATCGTGGTCCGACCGGTGATGAACTTCTCCAGCGCCTCCTGAATGAGTTGCTCACTTTCCACGTCGATTTGACTGGTGGCCTCATCGAGGATGAGGATGGCGGGATCCCGAAGAATCGCCCGGGCCAGCGCGATCCGCTGACGCTGCCCCCCGGACAGGCCGGCCCCCATCGGGCCGAGAACCGTGTCGTAACCATTGGGAAGTTGCTCGATGAAATGATGCGCATGGGCTGCCCGTGCCGCATCAACCGCCTGTTCATCGGTGGCGTGGGGCGAACCATACTTGATGTTGTTGAGGATTGTGTCGTGGAAGAGAACCGGTTCCTGGGTTACCAGGCCAATCTGTTTGCGGAGGGATCGCAGGCGGATATCCGGAAGCGGCACGCCGTCTAATCGAATTTCTCCCTGCTGGGGATCGAAGAACCGGGGAATAAGCCCCACGAGCGTGCTTTTTCCGCAGCCACTCCCACCCACGATGACCAGCGTTTCCCCGAACGGAATCGTGAGGTTGATGTCGCGAAGGACTGGCCGATCGGGCACATAGCCGAACCAGACGTGGTCAAACACCAGGTGTTTCCGGTGCCGGGGGATGGATCGAGCGCCCGGCTTTTCGCGAACTTCCGGCACCTTTTCCAGAAGTGCGTAAACGCGATCGGTCGCCGCAAAGGCGGCCTGGAGGCCCGAGAACACGTCCGACAGTTTCCGCACCGGATCAGCGGCTCCCGCCAGGAGGGCGTAGAAAAGCACAAGTTCCGGCATGGATAGCGGTTGGGCGGAAATGGAGATTCCGAGGAAGCTCGCGTCCTGATGGAGAACAAGGTAGGCCCCGGCGATCATGGCCAGGCTGATGATGGTGATTCCCAGAACCTCCGTGACCGGATTGGTCAGCGCGTCGTACATGGCAATCTTCATACCCTTAACATAGTAGCGACGACAGGTATCAAAAAAGCGTCGTCGCTCATAGGGCTCCATGGTGAAGGCTTTGACGACCGGCAGGGCTCGCAGGGCCTCCTCCAGCGTTCCATAAAGCTGGGCCATCTCCTCCATCGCCCTGCGGTTGGCCTTTTTGAGAAGTCGGCCCAGACGCCAGATCGCCCAACCAGCCGGCGGAACCACCAGTAGAGAGAAAACGAGAAGCGGCCAACAAATGTAGGCGGCCCCAGCCAGGCAGGCGAACATTTTTAGTGGCTCACGCGTCATCTTGCCAAGCAGGATCGTCAATCCCCCGTGGATGGCGTTCATGTCGTGGGTGAATCGGCTCATCATCTGGGCAGCGCTTTCCTGACCCGGCCGATTGAGTTCCAGTCGCAGCGCATGGGCAAAAAGCTGACGGCGGAGCTGAAGGATCGTTTGATGGGCCACCCGAGCGACCAGGATGGAATTCGTCACCAGTGCGGCACTCTTGAGCACCGTGCCCAGCAAAAGCCAGCCGAGGATGAAACAGAGTGTCGAAAACGGATCTCGAGGCGTGAAACGCTGGATCCATGGCCGAAGCCACTCGTACTGGCGCTGCCGGAGTTGGACCTGAGCCAGTTCCGCCTCGAGTGTGCGTGCCCGGTGGGAAAGCTGGCTATGCGGAGGTTGTCCCGACCGCTGCGACCGAGCTCCCTGGTTTGGTAGCGCCTTGCTCGGGGAGTCGGCCATCGCGGCCAGCTCTTTCTTGATGGCTTGCTCCGCCTTGCGGCACTCTTCGATTTTCAGATCCACCCAGTAGTGAAGAGATTCCCCGCGGAATGCAACTTCCACGATGGGATAAATAGCCGATATGTTGCCTCCCCACAAAATCCCGACAATCAGCGCCGTGACGCTCACGCCCAGTAGCGCCAGGGGCTGTCGGATGACAAACCTCAGAATCTTCCCGAAGTTTTTCATAAACGGACAAACGATTTGCTGGTATCGAATTCACGAAGCCGCGTGATAAAGGGTTGTCATCGGCTGGGGTTCTGATCAAGTAAGTGCGCCAAATCAGACGTGTTTTACCAAATTCGCCGAAATCTCAAAAGATCAAACATCGAGAGGCTACCACCGGGCCAGAGTCATGTAGGCTGGGTGGCACTCGGCTTTTGGAGGGACGCCGTGGAAGGCGTCCACTGAACCTCCGAGGGG